>JBMCIH010000020.1:0-11081 GCA_048617055.1 Marinobacter sp.
GACCGAATCCATCCTCATGTCGCTGCCGCCGCTGGTGCGCTGGGACTACGACCGCAGGCCGGAGCCGGGTACCGAGGAAGCCAGGCTCACCGACCATTTCCTGACCGGACGCAACTGGCTGGAGGACGACGATGCACAATGAGCTCTATGCGGTGGTGGGCAACCCCGTCAGCCACAGCAAATCCCCCCGTATCCACAGCCTTTTCGCCGCCCAGACCGGAGAACCGGTGGAATACACCGCCATTCAGGCGCCGCTGGAGGAGTTTGCCGTCACCGTCCGGGATTTCTTTGCCAAGGGCGGCCGGGGGCTGAACGTGACCGTGCCCTTCAAGGAGCAGGCCTGGCAGCTGGCGGACCGCCGCAGCGACCGGGCCGGGAAGGCCGGCGCCGCCAATACCCTGTATCAGGATGAGCAGGGCCGCCTGGTGGCGGACAACACCGACGGCGTCGGGCTGGTGACGGATCTGGTGCATAATGCCGGTGTCAGCCTGGCCGGCAAGCGGGTACTCATTCTCGGGGCCGGCGGCGCGGTGCGGGGCGTTCTGGGCCCCATTCTGGCGGAAGGGCCGCAGGAGATGGTCATCGCCAACCGCACCGTGATCAAGGCCGATGGCCTGGTGTCCCTGTTTGCTCCCGACGCCGGTGAAACCGCCCTTAGTGCCTGTGGGTTCGAGGCGGTCAGCGGCAGCTTTGACATCATCATCAACGGCACCAGTGCCAGCCTGCAGGGGGATCTGCCGCCCATGCCGCCCGCGTCGATCACACCCGACACCGTGGTGTACGACATGATGTATGCCGCCGGGGACACCCCCTTCAACCAGTGGGCGCGGCAGCAGGGCGCCGGCACGGTGCTTGACGGTCTGGGCATGCTGGTGGAGCAGGCGGCGGAGTCATTTTGGGTGTGGCGTGGCGTGAAGCCCCGGACCCCGGAGGTTGTTGAAGAACTTCGCAATCACTGACAGGCCGTTACGCTCGGTTACTGTTTCCCGCAGGCCCGCTCGACCGGAACTGGGCTATGCTGTGAGCTGTCTGAGAAGCTGTACACAGAAGGCGTAGCATGGATATTCTGACCCTGGTCGGACTGGTTGCAGGGGTGGCGATCGTGATCATCGCGATGCTTGCCAATGCCTCCGTACTGACGTTCCTGAACCTGCCCGGCCTGGCGATTGTGCTGGGGGGAACCTTTGCGGTGACCCTGGTGCGGTTCCGTCTTGCAACGGTGACCAGTTCCGTGAAACTCGCCCTGCGCACCGCCTTTACCGACCGCCTCGACCGGCCCAATGACCTGATCCGCGAAGTGGGCGAGCTGGCCCGGGTGGTCCGCAAGGACGGCCTTCTCGGGCTGGAAAGCCACGAAACCGACAACCCCTTTCTGCAGAAGGCCATCAACCTGTGTGTGGATGGCCATCCGCCGGAAATGGTGGAGGAAACCCTGGCCCAGGATATCCAGCAGACCAGCGAACGCTTCGAGGTGGCAGAGCGGGTGTTCCGCGGTATCGGTGATTCGGCGCCCGCCATCGGCATGCTGGGTACACTGGTGGGGCTGGTGCAGATGCTCAATACCCTGGACGACCCCGCCTCCATCGGCCCGGCCATGGCCATTGCCCTGCTGACCACCCTGTACGGCGCCTTTATCGCCCAGCTGATTGCCATCCCCCTGGCGGACAAGCTGCAGCTGAAGGCGGAGGATGAACGGCGCAACCAGTTGCTGATCATCACCAGCATCCAGAACATCCTGCGGGGCCAGAACCCCCGGGTCATCACTGAAATCCTGTCCTCGTTTGTGCACCCCGGCCAGCAGCCGTCTCCGGAAGCGAGCCAGGAGGTCTGACCGGTGGCGTTGCGCCCGATACCCTCCCGCCCACGGGGTCGCGCCGGTGGCGCCCCGGCCTGGATGGTGACCTTTGCCGACCTGGCCACCCTGATGCTGACGTTCTTTATCCTGCTGCTGTCGTTCGCGGAAATGGATGTGGATAAATACCGCGCCATGGCCCGTTCGATGGCGGTGGCCTTTGGCACCGACAATGTGGTCGCCGAGGATGTGGGGGGGGCGCCCCTGTCGCTGATCGAGTCGGATACGGTGTCGCTGCCGGAGCCGCCGGACAGCCCCCGGGAGGAAGTGGAGTTTATCGACGACCGGGGCGCCTCGCCGGAACTGACGAAGATCCCGGAGGGCGTGGTCGACCTGTCCCGGCGCCTGATCGGCGAGCTGGAGGATGAAGTGGCCAACGAGTCACTGAGCGTCAACTATGACCGGCAGCAGGTAGTGATCCGGTTCTCGGAGCAGGCCACCTTCAACTCCGGGGAGGCGGAGATCAAGCCGGACATGCTGCCGATCATCGACCGGGTGGTGGACGTGGTCTCCCAGTGCATGGGGGATGTGATCGTGGCGGGCTATACCGACGATGTACCCATCACCAGCAGCCGCTTCCGTTCCAACTGGGACCTGTCCGCGGCGCGGGCAGTGTCAGTGATTCACGAGCTGGTGCTCAACCGCCAGATTCCGGCCGAGCGGGTGATTGCCGCGGGCCGTGCCGAAACCCAGCCACTGGCCCCCAATACCACTGAGGAGAACCGGGCCCGTAACCGCCGGGTGGAAATCTCCATCCGGGAGCCGGAATGCGACGACGCCGTGCCCACCCGCGAGCTGCCGGTGGAAATCCTGCCCTGATATTCCTCCAGGCTAGAACCTAATACACAATTCGACTAGGTGCTCCCGGAACCGGATCGTTATACTGTCTGCCCTTGATTTTCAGACATCCTTATAACGAGAGAGATCATGAGCGGACCGGAGAAACCGAAAGTTATCGGCGAGGAGTGGAGCGACGAGCGGGTGAAGAGCTTCCTGTTCCTGAGCCCCTGGGATGCCCGTATCAACCCGGACTACTACGTGCTGATCCAGGCCTACGAGGCCATGCGGGTTGAGGACTTCGAGCGGCTTATCGGGTTTTTTGTCGGAGCCGGCCGTGACCTTAATGCCAGGAATATGGACGGTGAAACCATACTGGACCACGTATCCCGCCACCGGCGCATGACCGCCTATGCCGATGCCCTGCGGGCCGCCGGCGCAAAAAAAGCGGCGGAGATGGAAGCCTGAGTTTCCACCACCGCCGGGGCGCTCCTGAAGGAGGCTTCAGGTCCGCTTACTCGACGTCGACCTCGATGGACCTGGGCTCCACCGGCTCGACCTTGTTCAGGGTCAGTGACAGTATGCCGTTCTTGAACTTCGCCCTGACACTATCGGGGTCGACGTTGTCCGGCAGGGTAAAGCGGCGGGTAAAGCTGCCGTAGACCCGTTCCACCCGGTGGTGTTTGTCGTCACCGGTTTCCTCTTCCTGCTTGCGTTCACCCTGAATGGTGAGCACGCCTTCGTGGACGGTGACCTTGACGTCGTCCTTTTCCATACCGGGCAGTTCGGCGTCGATCACAAAGGATTCCTTGTTTTCCTTGATATCCACGGCCGGAGCCCAGTCGCTGCGCCGGAAAAGATCCTTGCTCTCCCCCCGGTCGCCGTTGGTCGCGGGCAGACCGAAATAGCGATTGTAACGGTTGATCAGATCCTCAAACTCGTTGATCGGATTCCAGCGGGTAAGGTTGGTCATAATGAACCTCCTCCTGTAAACCTGAATATGGGTTTCTGTTCAGCCTCATTCGCGGAACAGCTCCATCACGGTGGTACCACCCGGATGGTTTCTCCGTGAACTTCTGCTGTTTTTGAATTTAGGAGTGCTTCAGAGATTTTCAAGAGGGGTCTGACCCCTTTTCCCGCAGGGAAAATCGGGTCTGACCCCAATTTTAACGGACTTCCTTTAACAGACTCCTGTGCTGGCTGCTCCACCCTCACCCCAACCCCTCTCCCCTCAAGGGAGAGTGGCCTGCAGCGTCACTGCTCAGCCAGATACTCATCCTTCAGCTTGACGTAGTTGGCAGCGGTGTACCTGAAGAACGACTTTTCCTTGTCGGTCAGCGCCCGGGCCTTCTTGCAGGGCGATCCGACATACAGATGGCCGGACTCAAGGGTCTTGCCGGGGGGCACCAGGCAGCCTGCGGCGATGATCACCTCATCCTCCACCACCGCGCCGTCCATCAGAATGGCACCCATGCCCACCAGCACCCGGCTGCCCACGGTGGCGCCGTGGATCAGCGCCTTGTGGCCGACGGTGACGTCATCCCCCAGAGTGGTGGGCCAGCCGCCGGGGTTGTAGTCGGAGGCGTGGGTGATGTGGATCACCGTGCCGTCCTGGATGCTGCAGCGGTGCCCTATGCGAATATGGTGCATATCGCCCCGCACGACGGTCAGTGGCCACACAGAGCAGTCATCACCCATCTCCACATCGCCGATCACCACCGCCGACTCGTCCACCCAGGCCCGCTCGCCGAATTTTGGGGTGTAACCCTTGTGAGATCGTATGTTCGCCATTACATACACCTATTAGCCAAGATATCCGGATGAGGTTATCTTCACAGATATTGTGCTGAAGATCACTGATTCAGCCGCGGATCGATGCGGTCCCAAGGGGACTGAAGGTCAGGTATGGTGAGTATTTTCGCAGCAGCGACAGGAAGCCGCGGTGCAAGGTCGGTCCAGGGAAGGACCGTGAATTGCAGCGGAGAAAATGCTCACCACACCTGACCCCGCACCAGATCCTGCAGGCTACGTCGACTTTATTACCCAGGTTCGCCAACCGACACGAGGCCACATGAACAACCCACTGTTAACAGACGATCTGCTCCCCCGCTTCGACCACGTCCGTATCGAACACATGGAGCCCGCCATCGACCAGATTCTCAGCGATAACCGCGTGCAGATCCAGGATCTGGCCAGCCAGGCGGACCCAAGCTGGGACACGCTGGTGCAGCCCATGCAGGGGCTGGACGACCGTCTCAACAATGCCTGGTCGGTGATCTCCCATCTCAACGCGGTGATGAACAACGAAGAGATCCGCGCGGTGCACAAACGCTGCCTGGAGAAGCTGACCGAATACGGTACCGAGATCAGTCAGAACGAGCAGCTGTGCGCGGCTTTCAAAAAAGTGGCCGAACGGGCGGATTTCGCTGAGCTCAGCGAAGCCCAGCAGAAGATGGTGAACAACACCCTGCGGGATTTCCACCTGGGGGGCGTCGACCTGCCCGCGGACAAGAAGAAGACCTTCGCCAACCTGTCCCGGGAGCTGGCGGACCTGTCCAGCCGCTTCAGCGACAACGTACTGGATGCCACCCAGCACTGGTACCGGCACATCACCGACGAGAATGAGTTGGCCGGCATGCCGGAGTCCGCCCTCGACGGCGCCCGTCAGGCCGCCCGCCAGAGGGATCTGGACGGTTTCGTGATCACCCTGGATTTTCCCAGTTTCTTCCCGGTGATGACCTATTGCGACAACCGGAACCTGCGCCGGGAAGTCTACGAAGCGTTCGTTACCCGCGCTTCTGACCAGGGCCCGGATGCCGGCCAGTGGGACAATACCCCGATCATGGCGGAGATCCTCAAGCGCCGCCACGCCCAGGCAAAACTGCTCGGCTTCAACAACTACGCCGAACGCTCGCTGGCCACCAAGATGGCCTCCAGTGTGGACGAGGTGCTGGATTTCCTGAACCAGCTGGCGAAGAAGGCCAGGCCGGTGGCGGAGTGGGAAATGGCCGAGCTGAAGGCCTTCGCGAAGGAGCAATACGGTGTTGACGACCTGCAGGCCTGGGACATCGGCTATTACAGCGAGAAACTGCGCCAGAAACGCTATGACATTTCACCGGAGACCCTGCGCCCCTGGTTCCCCGCCGAGCGGGTGATCGACGGCATGTTCCAGGTGACCGAGCGGCTGTTCGGCGTGCAGATCGAGCGGCGGCCCGAGGTGGAAACCTGGCATAGGGACGCCACCGCCTACCGCATCTCCCGCGATGGCGAAGATATTGCCTGGTTCTACCTGGACCCCTTCGCCCGCCAGGGCAAGCGCGGCGGCGCCTGGATGGCGGACTGCCGGGTCCGCTGGAAGAACCAGCGCGGCCACCTGCAGTTGCCGGTGGCCTTCCTGACCTGCAATTTCACCCCGCCGGTGGAGGGCAAGCCCTCGCTGCTGACCCACGATGAGGTCACCACCCTGTTCCACGAGTTCGGCCATGGCCTGCATCACATGCTCACCCGGGTGGACGTGGCGGACGTGTCCGGCATCAATGGTGTGGCCTGGGATGCGGTAGAACTGCCCAGTCAGTTCCTGGAGAACTGGTGCTGGCATGCGGAGTCCCTGGAACTGATTGCCAGCCATCACGAGACCGGCGAGCCCCTGCCCCGGGATCTGCTGGACAAGATGCTGGCGGCGAAGAACTTCCAGGCCGGCATGCAGCTGGTGCGGCAGCTGGAGTTCTCGCTGTTCGACTTCCGTCTGCATGCGGAGTTTACCGAGGAGGCGCCCACCAATCCGCTGGAGATGCACCGGGAGGTGCGCCGTGAGATTGCGGTGGTGGAGACGCCGGAGTTCAACCGCTTCCCCAACTCGTTCTCCCATATTTTCGCCGGCGGCTATGCCGCGGGTTACTATAGCTACAAGTGGGCAGAGGTGCTGGCGGCGGATGCCTTTTCCCTGTTCGAGGAGAGGGGGATCTTCGACCCCGAAACCGGCCATGCCTTCCGGGAGAATATCCTGGAGATGGGCGGCTCCCGGGAGCCGGCAGAACTGTTCAAAGCCTTCCGTGGTCGTGAACCGGATGTGGACGCCCTGCTTCGCCAGTGCGGCATCACCGGCCAGGACCACGCAGCCTGAGGAATCCGACAATGGGCCGTACACCGAAACGTTTTATCGCCGGGGCCGTGTGCCCCCGGTGCGCGGCCATGGACCGGCTGACCATGTACACCGACGACGAGGGCGTCCAGCACCGGGAATGCGTGTCCTGCGGTTTTACCGACAGCCAGGGGGGCGAAGGGCCTTCCGGTAACCCGGAGCTGGAGACGCGGGTGAACAGGCGCTCCAATGAAGAGGACCATACGGTGAAGCAGGTGGTTTTCTTCAAGGCGCGGTCTGAGGATTGATCTTCGGTTTACCGCTCGCCTTGTAGCCTGTGTGTGGTCAGGGCTGAAAGGGTCCGGGTGGGGGTTCCGAAACGAAAACCCTGTTTTCTGACTGTTTCGGAACCCCCACCCGGACCCTTTCGATCTTACTGTTTGAATATCGCTCCGGAGTGCCGTTTTGTGCTGGTAGCCATCTCCGAAGATGCCGTGAGGGTTTGGTGGGTTATTTTCCAAACAGTCAGAAAACAGGGTTTTCGTTTGGAAAATAGCCCACCAAACCCTCACCGCCCCCACAACTCATCGGCCAAGAACGGCTTAAAGCACCATAGCCGCCAGCCAGCCAAACGCCAGCAGCGGCAGGTTGTAGTGCAGGAAGGTGGGTACCACTGTGTCCCAGATATGGTTGTGCTGACCGTCGACGTTGAGACCGGCAGTCGGGCCGAGGGTGGAGTCGGAGGCCGGTGAGCCCGCATCGCCCAGGGCGCCGGCGGTGCCGACCAGGGCCACGATGGCCAGGGGGCTGAAGCCCAGCTCCAGCGCCAGGGGCACGTAGAGCGCGGCGATGATGGGAATGGTGGAGAAGGACGAGCCGATGCCCATGGTGATCAGCAGGCCCACCACCAGCATCAGCAGGGCCGCCAGCGCCCGGTTGTCGCCGATGGCGGCGACGGAGCCCTCCACCAGGCTGGTGATCTCGCCGGTTTCCCGCATGACTTCCGCAAAGCCGTTGGCGGCGATCATGATGAAGCCGATCATGGCCAGCATCTTCATGCCTTCGGTGAACAGGTCATCTGACTCCTTCCAGCGCACGACGCCGGAGAGGTTAAACAGCACGAAGCCGGTGAGGGCGCCGAGGATCATGGAACCCAGCCACAGCTGCACCACAAAGGCGGCGGCAATGGCGACCACGGCCATGAACAGGGTCCAGCCGTTGTAGCGGACATCCACCCGCTCGGTCTGCGCGATCTGCGACAGGTCGTAGCGGCGTTCGCTCCGGTAACTGAAGAAGACCGCAACCAGCAGCCCCACCAGCATGCCCAGCGCCGGCAGGGCCATGGCGGAAACCACGCTCAGGCCGTCGGGGGTGATGCCGTTGTCGCTGATGTTCGCCATCAGGATCTCATTGAGGTAAATGCCCCCGAAGCCCACCGGCAGGAACATGTAAGGAGTGATCAGTCCGAAGGTGAGCACGCAGGCCACCAGCCGGCGGTCCAGCTTCAGTCTGGCCATCACATACAGCAGTGGCGGCACGATCAGCGGAATGAAAGCGATGTGGATCGGCAGGATGTTCTGGGAGGATATGGCCACCGACAGCAGCAGGCCGATGATAAGAAAGCGCACTCCGGTGCTGGCGGTACCGGCGTCTTCCCCGCGGCCCACGAGCGCCAGTGCCCGGTCCGCCAGGGCATGGGCCAGGCCGGACTTGCCAATGGCCACGGCAAAAGCTCCCAGGGTGGCATAGGAAAGGGCCACGGTGGCGCCTCCGCCCAGGCCGCTGTTGAAAGCCTCGATGGTGGCCTCCAGAGACAGGCCGCCCAACAGGCCCCCGGTCAGGGCTCCGATGATCAGGGCGACGACAACGTGAATGCGGACCAGGCTCAGTACGAGCATGACGATGACCGCGGCAACGACGGCGTTCATGAAGAGGCTCCGTGACGGACAGGCGCCCTTGTCAGGCGTCTGAGGTTGGATGAAAGCTTGGGCCACTGAGGGCCGGAAGGGGCGCTAATTTGCAGCAAAGCACTGCCCGAGTCAAAGGTACCCGGGCGATGCCGGTTGGCTTGAAAGGAGATCAGTCACTTACGCGGGTAAACCGGGGCACCTGCTCGCCGGCCACCTCCACGGACTCATTGAACATGTCCAGCGGGCGCACCCACAGGCTGTGATCACCGTACAGGCACCGGTAGACCACCATCCATTCCTCGGTTTCGCTGTGGCGGGCAGTGCCGATCACCTCATAGTCCTTGCCCTTGTAGTGCCGGTACCGGCCAGGCAAAACGGTTCTGCTCATAGGGGCGCCTCAGTTCTTGAGCTTGTAACGGCCCGGCCCGAGGAAGATCAGGGCGATGGCGGTGAACAGGAAAAACCCCTGCAGTTCCAGTGCCCATCCACCATTGCTGCCGATTTTCATCAGTTCATGGCCGTGTACCAGGGCGATGGCCACCAGCATATTGAACACGATCAGCAATGCACCGATGCGGGTGTAATAGCCCAGAATCACCATCAGCGGAGCGAGCAGCTCGCCAATGAATACACCATAGGCGAAAAATGCCGGAATACCATGACCTGCCAGCATGCCCTCGATGTGCCCGACACCGTGGAGCAGTTTGCTGAGCCCGTGAAACAGCAGCAGTCCTCCCAGCGTCAGGCGAAGGATCAGCTTTCCCAGGTCGGCATTGTCCATGGTGGTGGGTACTCCGGTGTGTGGTTTGGTGGCAGCAAGCTTAACGTTGGCGGGCGCCGGCGCCAAGTCAAGTCCGGCATTACAGGTGATTCAGGGCATCAGGGTGAAGCGGATGTGGTTGCGGGTCAGCAGGTTTTCCCAGTACTCCCGCATCCAGTCGTGGGCCGCCTTGCGCAGCTCTTCCACAAACGGGTCCAGGTTCAGTTCGTAGTAGTCCGGCGAGCCGATCAGGTTGAGGACTGTCAGCGCAATGGACTCGTCCAGTTCGTTGGCAAAGGGCTCGCCGATCAGCTGGTGGGCCAGAAGGTTGGCCCGGGTGGCTTCCAGGTCCACCACCTGGCTGCGGCGGGTGGAGAGGTTGTTCTCGTACATCTCCTCCATCAGCCGGTGGCACAGGTAGGCCTTGATCAGCAGGCCGTCGAGTCCGTCGTAGCGGGTAAGAATCAGCGAAGGCTGGGTGAAGTAGCGAATGGCAGTCTGGATGAGAGGGTCAAACAGGCCCCGTCTGCCTGACTTGCGGGCGCAGTCGGCCACACACTGAATCAGGCGCGGGGCCATCTCGATGTACTCGATGGCGAACTGAAACAGGCAGGTGGCAGGCTGATAGCCTTCGACCGTCACGCTGGTGGGCAGCCGGGCCGCCTTCTCTCGCATCTGGCGGAGGAATTCGCCGGAATGCGCTTCCTGCCGACGGGCCTGATCAATGATGTTCAATACTGCCTCTGGAGTCATGTCAGACAATGCCGGGTTTGCTTCATTACGCAGGGTATTCCGGCGCCGGAACACCCTGAAGTGCAGTGTAGTTGAGAATTGTCGGAGTGGCGGGGATTACTGTTCGCTCACCTCAAAAACCTTGAACGGTTTCCGTTTGGGTCAGGACACCCGGCACCCTGGAGCCCGGTCAGGGCTTTTTCAGGCCCCCGGGGACCGGCCAGGGCATTGGTGGCCGCAGTGCCATGCGTCCTTTCGTGCCATGATCTATATCAAAAAGAAATAAGTTTATTTCAATAAATTTTTTCAAAATGTGTCTCAGTTTTTGAGTGTCGGCTAACTCTCTGTCTATACTGATTTCTGGTTATCCGTGAAAGACTTCCCGGCATGGACCGGTTGCGTGTGCGAGCGCAGCCGGGTCGGCTGATGCCTGGGAGGACGTACTTCCATTTGTTTGGAAGTGTCACGCAGATCCGCCAGACATGGCAGGTGGCAGTCGCAGGAGAGACGACTCGAAAGCATGCCTGTCATGAACAAGAACAACATTCTGTGGAGACGCGGTATGCACGTGCACGTTAAACGGGCAGGTGCCCTTGTGGCGGGAACATGGCTGTCTGCACCGGCGATGGCCGACTGGCAGATGAACATGCTCCCCGGGGTCACCGAGACGAGTAACCAGGTCTATAGCCTTCATATGACCATTCTGTGGATCTGCGTCGCTATCGGCGTCGTGGTCTTCGGAGTCATGTTCTGGTCCATTATTGCCCACCGCAAGTCCAGGGGTCACCAACCTGCTCATTTCCATGAGAACACCGTGGTGGAGATTCTCTGGACCATTATCCCTTTCGCCATCCTGGTCATTATGGCCATCCCGGCCACCGCCACCCTGGTGGATATGTACGACACCACCGAAGCCGAAGTGGACATCAAGGTAACCGGTTACCAGTGGCGCTGGCGCTACGAATACCT
>JBMCIH010000021.1:0-11049 GCA_048617055.1 Marinobacter sp.
ATCTACCGTTACACCCTGGCCGGTACCGAGGTATCAGCACTGCTGGGCCGGATGCCTTCCGCGGTAGGTTACCAGCCGACCCTGGCCCAGGAGATGGGCGAGCTGCAGGAGCGGATCACCTCCACCCGGAACGGCTCCATCACCTCCATCCAGGCGGTCTATGTACCCGCGGATGACCTGACGGACCCGTCTCCCGCGACGACCTTCTCGCACCTGGACGCGACCGTGGTACTGAGCCGTGATATCGCCTCCAAGGGTATCTACCCGGCGATCGATCCGCTGGACTCCACCTCTCGTCAGCTGGATCCGCTGACTATTGGTCAGGAGCACTACGACGTCGCTCGTGGCGTGCAGACGACCCTGCAGCGCTATAAGGAACTGAAGGACATCATCGCCATTCTGGGTATGGACGAGCTGTCAGAAGATGACAAGCTGACCGTTGCCCGCGCCCGTAAGATTGAGCGTTTCCTGTCCCAGCCGTTCCACGTTGCTGAGGTATTCACCGGTTCGCCCGGCAAATACGTTTCCCTCAAGGAAACCATCAGCAGCTTCAAGGGCATACTCAATGGCGACTACGACGACCTGCCGGAGCAGGCGTTCTATATGTGCGGTACCATTGAGGAAGCGGTCGAGAAAGCGAAGGAAATGAAATCCAAGGGGTGACACCTGAGTCACCCGTTCTTCGCTGACCGACCTGAGAGGCAAGAGAGATGGCTATGACTGTACATTGTGACGTCGTAAGTGCCGAAGAAAAGATCTACTCCGGTCTGGTGGAAATGCTGATTGCCACCGGCTCGGAGGGTGAACTGGGCATCCAGCCCGGCCACGCTCCGTTGCTGACGGCCCTGGATCCCGGACCGGTCCGGGTGATCAAGCAGGGTGGTGAGGAAGAGATCATCTATGTCTCAGGTGGCTACCTGGAGGTTCAGCCCTCCATTGTCACCCTGCTGGCTGACACCGCGCTCCGGGCCAAGGACGTGGACGAAGCGGCAGCGCTGGAAGCCCAGCGTGAGGCCGAGAAGGCACTGGCGAACAAGACTGGTGAGTTCGAGTACTCCCGGGCCGCTGCAGAACTGGCAGAGGCTGTTGCACAGCTCCGAACCCTGGAAAAGCTGCGCAAGAAAGTACGCTAGGTCGTTCCCATGGAACGCACTCATCCCAGCCGCACTACCGTGGCAGACGGGCCTGGTATCCTTCCCGGCATCGCTCTGTCATAGTGGATGCGGCTTTTTTCATTGAAGAAAGACCCTAATAACCAGGACTCAGGAACCGGCCATGACAGCCCCCCTCCACGTGATCATTCTGGCCGCCGGCCAGGGATCCCGCATGAAATCCAGCCTGCCCAAGGTACTCCACAAGGTTGCCGGCAAACCCATGCTCCACCATGTGATGGATACCGCCCGTACACTGGCCGCCGAGGGCATTCACGGAGTCATCGGACATGGAGCCGACCAGGTGAAGGCCGTCACCACGGCGGAAGACATCAGCTGGGCCCTGCAGGAACAGCAGCTGGGTACCGGCCACGCCGTCGCCCAGGCCCTGCCGGCGGTACCGGACGGCGCCGTGGTGCTGGTGCTCTATGGTGATGTGCCCCTGATCAACCCGGAGACACTGGTGGCACTGGTGTCCCGCGTCAACGGCCAGAGCCTGGGTCTGCTCACGGTGGACCTGGCGAACCCGGACGGTTATGGCCGTATCCTGCGCAATGAGCAGGGCGAGGTAACGGCCATTGTCGAACAGAAAGACGCGACCGACTCCCAGAAGGCCATCTGTGAGGTCAACACCGGCATCCTGGCGGTCCGCTCAGACCACCTCAAGCGCTGGCTGCCGCAGCTTTCCAACCGCAATGCCCAGGGCGAATACTACCTGACCGATATCATCGCCATGGCGGCGGACGAGGGCATGGCCATTGAAGTGGCCCAGCCGGCCCATGAGCAGGAAGTGCAGGGGGTCAATAACCGCCTGCAGCTGTCGGTGCTTGAGCGCTGGTATCAGCGCTGCGAGGCCGAGCGCCTGATGGCGGAAGGCGCCACCCTGGCCGATCCGGACCGGGTCGATGTTCGTGGTGAGGTAACCGTAGGGCAGGACGTACTGATTGATGTGAACGTGGTGTTTGAAGGCCGCGTGACACTGGGCAATAACGTGTCCATCGGCCCCAACTGCCTGCTCCGGGATGCGGAACTGGCGGACCATGTCACCGTGCATGCCAATTCGGTCATTGAGGGAGCGGTTGTCGCTGAACAGTGCCAGATCGGGCCCTTCGCACGGCTACGCCCGGGTACTCGGCTGGCCCGTACCGCCAAGGTGGGCAATTTCGTGGAGACCAAGAAGGCCGACGTGGGTGAGGGCAGCAAGATCAACCACCTTTCCTATGTGGGCGACGCCACCCTGGGCCGTAATGTGAACGTGGGTGCAGGCACCATTACCTGCAACTATGATGGGGTGAACAAGTTCCAGACGGTACTGGGGGACAATGTATTCGTCGGCTCCAATACCGCTCTGGTGGCACCGGTGACGGTGGCGGAGGATGCGGTGATCGGCGCCGGTTCCACCATCACCACCGATGTGCCGCAAAAGGACCTGGCGGTGGCCCGGGGCCGCCAGCGCAATATCAAGGGCTGGAAACGGCCGCAAAAGAAAGCCTGATCGCCGAACAACGACGACGGAAGAGCAACTATGTGTGGCATTGTTGGAGCAGTCTCTCAAAGGGACGTGGAAGGTATCCTGCTGGAAGGGCTTCGTCGCCTGGAGTACCGGGGTTATGACTCCGCTGGCCTGGCGACCGTCAATGGTGATGGTAACATCCACCGCGCCCGGGAGCTGGGCAAGGTGGCGGCGCTGGCTGACTCGGTCGCCGCCCGGCCCTCGCCGGGGTCGATCGGTATCGCCCACACCCGCTGGGCAACCCATGGCGAGCCATCCCAGCTCAATGCCCACCCCCACATGTCCGGCGAGCGGCTGGCCATTGTGCACAACGGCATTATCGAGAACTACCAGGAGCTTCGCGACCAGCTCCGGGCCGAGGGGTATGAGTTCACCTCCCAGACCGACACCGAGGTGGTGGCCCACCTGATCGAAAAGCACTACCGCAGTGAAAAGGACCTGTTCCGGGCCGTACAGGTGGCGATTGCCCAGGTTCGTGGGGCCTTTGCTCTGGCAGTGCTCCATGCCGACGAGCCCGACCACCTGGTGGTGTGCCGGGAAGGCAGCCCCCTGGTTGTGGGCGTCGGTATCGGCGAGAATTTCGTTGCCTCTGACCAGCTGGCGCTGCTGCCGGTCACCGACCGCTTCATGTTCCTGGAAGAAGGCGACATCGCCGATGTTCGTCAGGACCGGGTGGATATCATTGACCGGGACGGCAACCCGGTCAGACGGGAGGTCTCCCGGTTCGAGCATCCCCACGATGCCGCCGACAAGGGCGAGTACCGCCACTACATGCTCAAGGAAATCCATGAGCAGCCGGCAGTGATCAAGGCCACCATGGAAGGCCGTCTGACCGACGCTCATGTGCTGGAGCAGGCCCTGGGCACCGAAGCCGGCAAACTGCTGGAGAACGTCCGCCACGTGCAGATCATCGCCTGCGGTACCAGCTACCACGCCGGCATGGTGGCCCGCTACTGGATCGAGGAACTGGCCGGCGTGCCCTGCTCCGTTGAGGTGGCTTCCGAGTTCCGCTACCGCAAGCATGTGATCCAGCCGGACACCCTGTTCCTGTGTATCTCCCAGTCCGGTGAGACCGCCGACACCCTGGCCGCCCTGCGCCAGGCCAAGAAGGCCGGCTTCCGCGCCGCCCTGGCCATCTGCAATGTGCCGGGCAGCTCCCTGGTGCGGGAGTCCGACCTGGTGGTGATGACCCAGGCCGGCCCGGAAATCGGTGTCGCCTCCACCAAGGCGTTCACCACCCAGCTTACTGCCCTGCTGATCTTCACACTGGCCCTGGCCCGCCACAACGGCCTGCCGGAGGAGAAGGAAGCGGAGATCGTCCGGGCCCTCAAACTGGTACCCGGCCAGGTGGCCGATGTGCTCGCTCTGGATAACGCCATTGCCGAACTCAGCGAAGCCTTCGTGGACAAACACCACAGCCTGTTCCTGGGCCGGGGCTCCCAGTTCCCGGTGGCTCTGGAAGGGGCCCTCAAGCTCAAGGAAATCTCCTACATCCACGCCGAAGCCTACCCGGCCGGCGAGCTCAAACACGGCCCCCTGGCGCTGGTGGACAGCGAGATGCCGGTGGTCACCGTGGCCCCCAACAACGACCTGGTGGAAAAGCTCAAGTCAAACCTGGAAGAGGTCCGCGCCCGGGGCGGCGAACTGTTCGTCTTCGCCGATCAGGGCGCAGATGTAAAAACCGGAGACGGCATCCACGTCATGCAGATCCCGTCGGTGCATCCGATAACGGCGCCCATCGTGTTCACCGTGCCGCTGCAGCTGCTGTCGTACCATGTGGCCGTACTGAAAGGCACGGACGTGGACCAGCCGCGGAACCTGGCCAAGAGTGTCACGGTGGAATGATTGCACCGATGCGCTTTCTCATCATCTCGGTCATAGCCCTGCTGGCCCTTGCCGGCTGCACAGGCACGCCCGATGGCATCGAGCCGGTCTCCGGTTTCGAGGAGCAGCGGTATCTGGGCACCTGGTACGAGATTGCCCGCCTCGACCATTCCTTCGAGGAAGACCTGAGCCAGGTGACGGCCCGCTACAGCGCCAATGACGACGGCAGCATCCGTGTCATCAACCGGGGCTATAACGATGAGACCGGAGAGTGGGAGGAGGCCGAGGGCCGCGCCGTCTTTGTGGATGACCGCGACCTGGCCCACCTCAAGGTCTCCTTCTTCGGCCCCTTTTACGCCTCCTATGTAGTGTTCGAGCTGGACCAGGCCGACTACAGCTACGCCTATGTCACCGGTTACGACCGCGACTACCTGTGGTTCCTGTCCCGCACGCCAGAGGTCAGCGACCAGGCCCTGGAAGACTTCCGCACCCGCGCCCGGGAGGAGGGCTTTGACCTGGACGAGCTGATCATTGTGGACCAGTCCAAAAACCGGTAACCGGCCCCATCGAAGCCCTTGAAAACGTGGCTGCCACGCCCCTATATCGTTACCGGACGCTGCAGTAGCTCAGGCGGTAGAGCAACTGATTCGTAATCAGTAGGTCGGGGGTTCGACTCCCCCCTGCAGCTCCAATTCAGCCAGACCTGTCTTTAAGCGCGCTCAAGAAACAGCGCCATGAGTGGTGAGTTGATATAGAAGTTGCTGCGCCCCACTTTTCTTTTATCCAACAGGCCGATGCCAACCAGTTCCTCCAGGTATTTTGTGGCGGTGATTCGGGTGACGGCCAGGTCTTCCATCACGAATTCGATCTTGGTGTAGGGATGGTTGAACAGGTTGTTTAGCAATTCCTGGCGGTAGATCTTCGGACATTCGTCACGCATCCGATGTTTGGTGTGCTGCATAAGCTCACGAATCTGGCCGATCAGTGCAATGGTCTGTTGAGCGGTCTGGCTGACGCCTTCCAGCATATAAAGCAGCCAGGGCTCCCAGTTTGCTGTATCGCGCACGGCCTGTAGTTCCCTGTAGTAACTGGTCTTGGTCTGGATCAGGTAGCGGCTGAGGTAAAGTACCGGAAGGTCGAGCAGGTCTTTCGCCACGAGATAGAGCATGTTGATGATGCGCCCGGTGCGGCCATTGCCGTCGTAAAACGGGTGAATGCTTTCAAACTGGTGGTGGATGATGGCCATTTTTACCAAGGGGTCGGCATCGCACAGCTCATCCTCGTTAATGTAAGCCACCAGATTGCCCATCAGGGCTTCAATTTCACGGGCAGATTGGGGTGGCTCAAATACTACTTCCCCAGTGGCCTGATTCTTCAGGGCCGTGCCCGGCAGCTTTCGCAAGCCAGCTCGGTTTCTTTCGAGAGTTTCCTGAATAACCAGAATGTCGTTCAGTCGAATCAACCGTGATTTCCGAACGCTCCGGAAACCGGTTCGCAGTGCCGCTGCATAGTCCTGAACCTCCTTGGTTTCCGGCGAGACGCTGGTGTCATCGGCCACGACTGCGCGATAGAGGTCATCTTGGGTGGTGATGATGTTTTCGATTTCGGAGCTGTGTCGGGCTTCCTGCAATGTGAGCGTATTGATCAGTATTTCTTCATTGGGAATGGTCGCAGCCACACCTTTCAGCTCCGCCAGGAAGCGGTGGGCTTCTGCCGCCTTTTTCAGCACAGTTCGGGATTCCCATTGTTCGACCTGCTCCAAGGGTAACGTTGGCAGCACAGAATGACCCTTTCTCAATTCGTGTATAGAAAAATAAAAAATCTATACATGTCGGGGCGGATATGCAAAGGAAACTGTAATTTTCTATACATGTGACATGTCACGAGTATAGAAAAATTCAAAAACCTATGCGTTCCGCTCCGGCCTAATTGCTGCGGTTGATCGTTCATAAAGATGCGTTTGACTATGGCCTGCACGGTGGCCACCCGAATCCAGGCTTCAGCTTCCGCGACCATATCGCCCAGTTCAGGGCTTCCCCAAGCTGGCTGGGTTTGAGCAGGGTAGTGTTGGGGTCACTGGCGAAGGCACGTTCATAGGATTCAGCCAGCTCTGTGAAGAACGACGCTATTCGGCTTTTCAGAAGCTCCCGAAGAGCTTGTCTCCGGGGACTCCGAGCCGGTGTTGCCAGTCCTTTGGTGCGGAATCTCCACACTCGCAGATTGGCGCCTTGGTCAGAGTCCTCAGAGACAAGCAGTAGAACTAGTGATTAACCAGCCTGCCGCAACTCCCTCGCCGCCGCCACCATGTTCTCCAGTGCCGGAATCACCTCCTCCCACTGGCGGGTTTTCAGGCCGCAGTCCGGGTTCACCCACAGGCGTTCCGCCGGTACCCGCTCGGCAGCCTTGCTCATCAGGGTCACGATCTGCTCCCGGGACGGGATGTTCGGTGAATGGATGTCATAGACCCCCGGGCCGATCTCGTTGGGGTACCGGAACTCCTCGAACACATCCAGCAGCTCCATGGCGGAGCGGGAGGTTTCGATGGTGATCACGTCGGCGTCCATGCGGGCGATATCCTCGATGATGTCGTTGAACTCCGAGTAGCACATATGGGTGTGGGTCTGGGTGGTGTCCTCTACCCCGTTGGCGGTGATGCGGAAGGCATCGATGGCCCAGTCCAGGTAGTCCTGCCACTGGGAGCGGCGCAGGGGCAGCCCTTCCCGCAGGGCGGCCTCGTCGATCTGGATGATGTTGACCCCGGCGGCCTCCAGGTCCAGCACTTCCTGGCGGATGGCCAGTGCCAGCTGGAAGGCGGTGTCGCGCCGGGGCTGGTCGTCCCGCACGAAGGACCAGTTGAGGATGGTCACCGGGCCGGTGAGCATGCCCTTGAGCGGCTTGTCGGTGAGGGAGCGGGCATAGGCGATCCATTCCACGGTCATGGGGCCGGGGCGCCGGATGTCGCCATAGAGAATAGGCGGCTTCACGCAGCGGGAGCCGTAGGACTGTACCCAGCCGAAGCGGGTGAACACATAGCCCTCCAGCTGTTCACCGAAGTACTCCACCATATCGTTGCGCTCTGCCTCGCCGTGGACCAGCACGTCCAGCCCCAGCTTTTCCTGTTCCCGCACGGCCCGCTCGATTTCCGCCTTCATGGTGGCCACATACTGTTCGCGGCTGATTTCCTGCTTGCGGTACGCCAGCCGGGTCTTGCGGATGTCCGTTGTCTGCGGGAAGGAGCCGATGGTGGTGGTCGGGAAACGGGGCAGCTTCAGGGCCGCCGCCTGTTTCTCTGCCCTTGCGGAGTAGGGGCTCTGCCGCTGGCCCAGCTCCGGTATGATGGCCTTTACCTGCTCCCGTACAGCCGGGTTGTGCACGCGGGTGGATGACCGGCGGCTGGCGATGGCCCGGGCGTTGTCGGCCAGCGCTTCGGCCACGGCGGCGGTGCCTTCATTCAGGGCCGCTTTCAGTAGCTGGAGCTCTTCCAGCTTCTGGCGGGCGAAGGCGAGCCAGCTGCGGATTTCCGGGTCCAGGTCCGTTTCCAGTGCCAGGTCTACCGGCACATGGATCAGTGAGCAGGATGGGGCCAGCCACAGGCGGTCACCGAGCTTGTCATGGACGGGTGTGAGCCATTCCAGCAGCCCGTTAAGATCCGTCTTCCAGATATTGCGCCCGTCTATCACGCCCAATGACAGGACCTTATGGGGCGGCAGCCAGTCCACCACGGCGCTCAGCTCCTGGCGGCCCCGCACGGCATCCACATGCAGGCCAGCCACCGGCAGGTTGCAGGCCTGCTGCAGGTTTTCCCCCAGGGTGCCGAAATAGGTGGCCAGAAGCAGCTTCACGCGGCTGCTCTTGAGGGTGTGGTAGGCCGTCTCCGGGGCCAGCTTCCAGTCGGCGTCCAGTTCGGTCACCAGCACCGGTTCATCCACCTGCACCCAGTCCACACCCAGGTCCGCCAGCTGGTCCAGCAGCTGGCCGTAGACCGGCAGCAGACGCTCCAGCAGTTGCAGGCGGTCATAGTCGTCCCGGGCCTTGCACAGCCACAGGTAGGTGACCGGGCCGATGATCACCGGCTTGGGGGTAACGCCGGCGCTGCGGGCTTCAGCCACCTGGTCCGCCAGTCGCTGGTTGTTGAGGGAGAATGTCGTGTCAGCGGACACTTCGGGCACAATGTAGTGGTAGTTGGTGTCGAACCACTTGGTCATCTCGCCAGCCGCAACACCGCAGCCGCAGTCCGCCGGTGACCGGCCCCGGGCCACGCGGAAATAGTCATCCAGTTCCGTGCCTTTGAGGCCCTGAACCCGCTCGGGCAGGTGGCCCAGAGTGAAGCTCATGTCCAGCACATGGTCGTACAGGGAGAAATCCCCCACCGGGGCATGGTCCAGGTCGGCCTGGGTCCGCCAGTTCTGCTGCCGCAGGTGCTTTGCGGTGGCCAGCAGGTCGTCGGTGGTGGTCTTCTGCTTCCAGTAATCTTCCAGTGCGAACTTCAGTTCCCGCCGGGTGCCGATGCGGGGGAACCCGAGATTGTGTGTCAGTGCCATGGTGGTGCTCCTGTAGATCAATAAGTGCAGGGAGCATAACCACTGCAGTTCATGACGAAAAATGGTTAAATGTCACCAATCCATGACAGAAGCTCATGTTAAGCCATGATCGAACGAAGCCACCTGAAAATCCTGCGGGAAATCGACCGCCAGGGCTCCCTGACGGCGGCGGCCCGGGCCCTGCACCTGACCCAGTCGGCCCTCAGTCACAAGATCACCCGGCTGGAGCAGGTGCTGGGCACGCCCCTGTGGCTGAAGGAAGGCCGTGGCCTGAAGCTGACCCAGGCTGGGGAATACCTGCTGCAACAGGCCAACCGCCTGCTGCCCCAGCTGGAGCGGGTGGACGAAAGGCTGCTGCAGTTTGCCCGGGGCGAGCGGGGAGCCCTGAACATCGGCATGGAATGCCATCCCTGCTACCAGTGGTTGCTGAAGGTGGTGGACCCGTTCCTGGCCCGGTGGCCGGGGGTGGATGTGGACGTCACCCAGAAATTCCAGTTCGGTGGCATGGCGGCGCTGTTCAACCATGACATCGACCTGCTGGTGACGCCGGACCCCATCGTTCGCGAAGGCATCCACTTCGAGCCGGTGTTTCCCTACGAGCAGGTGCTGGTGGTGAGCCGTGACAGTCCTTTGGCCGGGCTGGACCGGGTAACCCCGGAGCAGGTGGCGGCGCAGACGCTCTACACCTACCCGGTGGCGATTGAACGGCTGGATATCTTCCAGCAGTTCCTGCTGCCCGCCAGCTGCCTGCCGCGGAAGCACAAGGTACTGGAAGCCACTGAGATGATGCTGCAGATGGTCGCCGCCGGCCGGGGCGTGATCCTCCACGGTGATGATGCGGCCGGTCTCCCGCGCCGAAACCCTGCCCATTACCCCGATCCGGCTCGGGGAGCAGGGCATCCACAAGCATATCCACCTGGGGGTGCGAAGCGCCGACCTCCATGACCGGCACATCCGCGCATTTATCGACATGGCAAGCGACATCGGGTATTCACCAGGTCAGCCTTGAGCCGGGTACTGCCGGGTACTGCCGGGGTCTGGTCTGATCCCCAGTCATCTGTGCAGATGGCTAACATTTGATCTTTAGAATAACAATGTTTATCATTCGCAAATTCAAAATCCAGCGCAGAACCTGCCATGCCACCAGCCAATGTCGTCTGTAACATGAACAGCCTTTACCGGGAGAATCAATCCTGGTTGCGGGGCTGGCTGTATTCGCGACTCGGCTGTTCGGAGGCGGCGGCAGACCTGGCCCAGGATACGTTTCTGCGCCTGCTCAAAACCGGCAACCACCCGCCGGAGGGCGAGTCGCGCCGTTATCTCACCCGCATCGCCAAAGGCCTGATGATCGATGCCTACCGCCGGCAGAAGATCGAGGAAGCCTACCTGGAAAGCCTGAGCCAGTTGCCGGAGGCGTCGGCGCCGGACCCGGCCCGTCATCACGCCATCATTGAAACCCTGCTGGAAATCGACATTCTGCTTGATGGCCTGCCCGATAAGGTTCGCACGGCCCTTCTGCTGCGCCAGCTGGACGGACTCAGTTATGCCGCCATTGCCCGCCAGCTCTCGGTCTCCGTCTCCTCCGTGGAAAAGTACGTGGCGCGCGGGCTGGCTGCCTGCTGCCTTGCCCTGGAGCAGCCCTAGCCATGGGCAGCCACCGGCCCTATCCGCCCGCGAATCCATCAGCCGACGGCGAGCACATCGAAGCGGCGGCACGCTGGATGGCGCGCCTGCTGGCCGATGACGCCAGCGAACAGGACCAGATCGACTGCCGGCACTGGCGCGAACAGGATCCCCGCCACGAGCAGGCCCGGCACAAGCCCCAACAGGTAGGACACGCCCATGAACCAGAACAGCAAACATGCCACGAACCCGAACAGGCACACGTGGCCAAGGGCTTTCAGGATCCTGTGCATTTTCGGCTCTCCTCGCCGACCCCAGCCGGCTTTCGAATGCCCCTGCGAATTCCGCCTCCTACATTATACAACGTGCGGACCGATTTCAAGTCCGGGCCCCGGGG
>JBMCIH010000022.1:0-10988 GCA_048617055.1 Marinobacter sp.
GCAAGCTGGTGCTGAAGATCCGCGACCACGACCTGATCGACGGCACCCCTATCCTGGACATCAAGCCCTACCTGCCCTTTGCCGACGCCATTGCCGACGCCCGTATCGGATGGGCGGGGGAAACCGCGCCACAGCAATTGCCCGTATGCTTCTCCCCACAGGCACAGGCCCAGCTTGCGGCGCTTCCCGGCGAGCGCTACCCTGATCTGAAAGAACTGATCGAAGATGTCACCAGCTATGATCCACGCCCCTCTTTCCGGCGGGGACGGCAGGATGAAGAGCGGATCTATGGTCTGCACCTTTATGACCTGAATGTCCGATTCAGGTTCGATGAGGTCGGTGTTGTTATACTGACAGTCTGTTATTCTGGTTGATGGAATTCCGTATCACAGGGAAACATGTGCCTTGCCTGCATCTAGAGTGATCGCTGCCCTGACCCGTGCCCTCAGCGTCCGGCCACTGGCCGCCCGCCTACTGGTCTATGTGCTGCTTTTCAGCCTGGTCGTGTCCCTGGTCGCCACCGGCCTGCAACTGGCGGGCGAGACCGGTAGGCGCTTTGCCGACATCCGTAATCTGCAGCAGCGGACGGCAGACATTGTCGAGGACAACCTCAGCCAGCAGCTTGCGCTGATGGATTTTGACGAAGTGGAAACCCTGCTGGATGACCTGCTGGCCTTCGGTGTCATACAGCACGCCGAGGTGACCACACCCTCAGGCCGCCAGTTCAGCATCGGCAACTATCCGGAAGGCGATGTCATCAGCCATGAGCGTCCCCTGACAGCCGCACCTTCATCGCTGGCGGACGGGCCCCCGGTGGGGCGCCTGGCACTGACGTCCTCCTCCGACCAGGTGCAGGCCGCCATCAGGGAGCGCGCCCTGACCCTGCTGCTGTTCCAGTTCATTGTGGTGATGCTGGGCACCTTGGGGTTGCTGGTGATCGTCCGGTTCATGCTGACCCGGCATCTGGAAGCCATGGCCGACTACGCGAAGCAACTGAACCTCAATGCGCTTATCGAACCCCTGCGCCTGCAACGCAGGCCGCCGGCGCGACCAGACGAACTCAGCGAACTGGAACAGGCGCTCAACCAGATGCGGGAGCGCCTGCTGGAGGAAACCCGGGACCTCCGTCAGACCAGCCGGCAATCCATCAACGAGCGGGATGAAGCGGTTCGCGCCAACCACGCCAAGAATCTGTTCCTGGCCAACCTGAGCCATGAGCTGAGGATTCCCCTGCAGTCCGTGCTGGGTTACGCCAGCCTGCTGCAGGACACCCGGCTGGATCAGGAACAGCGGGATTACGTGGACACCCTGCTGAATGCCGCCGAGGGTCTCTCTGCCATCATCAACGACCTGCTGGATATTTCAAGTATCGAGGCCGGCAAGCTTGAACTGGATGAAATTCCGTTCGACCTCAGGGCCACCCTGAACGATGTGGTCAGCATGCTCGGCCCCCGGGCCCGGGACAAGGGTCTGGCTCTGGAGCTGAGGATCGACGAAAACCTGCCTGACCAGGTGGTCGGCGATCCGATCCGTATCCGCCAGATACTGCTGAATCTGACCTCCAACGCCATACTCTACACTGACTCCGGCCACGTACTGATCAGCGCAAGGCCCAGTTGCGGTTGTCCGTGGAGGACACCGGCATCGGCATCAGCCCAGGGCATCTGCCCCTGATCTTTGAACCCTATGTCCAGTTCGACGCCCGGGTCCGTCGCCAGCTTCCCGGAGCAGGCCTGGGTCTGACCATCTGCCAGCAGCTGGTCCGGCTGATGGATGGGCACCTGGACGTGGAGAGCACACCGGGTGAGGGATCCACCTTCTGGCTGGAGGTGGCCCTGACGGAGGCCTCGCAGCGCCAGCCCAGGGCACGGGTCAACCTTGGCAGGGCGCGGGGGCGGCGTATCCTGGTGGTGGACTCCTACGCCCTGTCCCGCAAGATCACTCTGGAGATGCTGTCACGGCTGGACGTGGACATAGAGGCGGTGCGCTCCGGCGCGGAAGCGCTGGCTGCCCTCTCCGCCGCCGTCGAGGCCGGCTCACCGTTCGATGCCATCATCCTTGACGGCTTCGTGCCGGACATGGAGAGCGACCTGCTGTGCCGGAAGATCCGGGAGAACCCGGCCTGGGAGCGCACCCGTATCTTCGTGCTGTCAACCAACCCCCAGCGTGGCGATGGTGAGCACTTCCGTGAAGCGGGAGCTGATGCCTTTCTCAGCAAGGCTCTGCGGGAATCCCGGCTGGCACCGATGCTCAACCAGTTGTTCGAGGATGCGGACCTGGGTGAGCGGCGGTTTCTGACCCGTTTTTCCCTGCAGGCACCCGTGCCCCCGCTGCCCGTACCCGCTCCCCTGCCCTGCGGCCCCATGACGATATTGCTGGCCGAAGACAACCCGGTGAACCGGGCCCTGACCCAGCGGCTGCTGGAAAAACTCGGCTGCCGCGTTACCACGGTGAACGATGGCCGGCAGGCGCTGGAAACCTGGCGCAACCAGCCGTTCGACCTGGTTTTCATGGACTGTGTCATGCCCGAGCTGGATGGCTACGAAGCCACCCGCCGGCTGCGCTCGGAGGAGGCGCAGAACCATGCCTGCCACACTCCGGTGGTGGCCCTGACCGCCAGTGCCATGGAACAGGACGAGGAGCGCAGCCGTGAAGCGGGCATGGACAGTTTTGTGGCAAAACCCGTGAACATCGACATGCTGCGTGCGGTTCTGGAACAATACTGTCCCGGGAATCAACCGGAAACCCCAAGAGAGAGCCGATGTTCGTAGACTGCCCAACCTGCAAGACCTCCGTTGAATGGACTGAAAGCAACACCCACCGTCCGTTCTGCTCCGACCGCTGCCGCCTGATCGACCTGGGTGCCTGGGCCAGCGAGGATTACCGGATTGCATCCGGCGAACCGGTGTCCGAGGACCATCTGGTGGAAGCGCTGCACCAGCATGAATCCGGCCAGACCCATTAACCGGGGTTTGTCTTTCCCGACGGGACTGAACGGACTTTAAGTTTTAAGTACTGAACGGACTTTAAGTTGAGCGTGTTTACCGGCGTCGGTAATATGCTTGCACGTTTCCGATGTAAACGATCCAACCCACATTCCGAGGTAACCCAACATGCTGTTCAGGACTTCTGCCATTGCCCTGCCTGTTGCCCTCTCCCTGGTAGCGGCCCCGGCGCTTGCCGCAGACGCGGATTTCAGCCTGACCAATGATTCCGTCAAGGGTCAGGTCAACTTCTTCGACTCCCGCTCCGATATCCAGGGAGGCGCAGGCTATACCTATCACGAAGGCAGCCGGCACCTGTTCAATGGTGATTTCCACGCCCAGGGCCGCACTGCCCTGGGTAATCTGCCGACCACCGCCGGCATCGGCTTCCGCGGTCTGGCCTGGGACGATGACGACCTCGACGGCGGCGCAGTCGGGATCGGCGGCTTCGCCACACTGAATATCCCCACCGTGCCCGGCCTGTCGTTCACCGGCAGCGCCCATTACGCCCCCAGCATCCTGTCGTTCGGTGATTCCGAAGACATGACCAATCTTGAACTGCGCGCCAGTTACCGCGTCATCCGTAACGCCGATGTCTTTGCCGGGTACCGGTATGTCAATACCGACCTGGAAGACAGCAATGCCGACATCAACCTCGACGAAGGCGTCCTGGCAGGCATCAAGATTTACTTCTGATACAAACCTGAACAGTATTTTCTCCTTGGTGACTGGTACACTCCCACCAATACCAGTCACTTGCGAGGAACTGAATGTCTGCAGGTTGTCGAAGTCTCTTACTGTTCGCGCCCCTGGTTGCCGCTGCCCTCTGGGGCGCGCTCTACACACCCCCCCAGCCCGAGCCACAGGAGGCCGAAGACGACATCAAGCTGGCCACGCTGCCGGACCTGCCGGAGTGGATCCGCGAACCCCTGCCCAACTTCGGCCTGCACCACGACGTTACCGAAAAGAAAGCCGCCTTCTTCTCGTACCTGTACAGCCGGACCCTGCTGGTTAACAGCCGAATCCTGCTGGAACGGCAGCACCTGCGCTGGCTTCAGGCCAAGGATGAGCTGAACGAGGCTGATGAGGAATGGCTCGCCGCACAGGCCGAACGCCTGCGGGTGGACGAGGACAATGGCAGTGAGGAAATGTTCCAGCGCCTGCTGCACCGCCTGGACACGGTGCCGCCGTCACTGGTGCTGGCCCAGGCAGCGAATGAATCTGCCTGGGGGACCTCACGTTTTGCCCGGGAGGGTAACAACCTGTTTGGCCAGTGGTGTTTTTCGCCGGGCTGCGGACTTGTTCCGATGAGTCGCCCGGAAGGTGCCAGCCATGAGGTGGCCCGTTTCCGCTCGGCCTATCACTCGATCCGCGCCTATGTCCAGAACCTCAACCGCCACCCCAGCTATCGCGCACTGCGGGAACTGCGGGCCAGGTCGCGGAAACACGGAGAGCATCCTACCGGCATCCAGCTGGCAGCGGGCCTCGGAAGCTATTCGGAACGGGGGGACGACTATATCCGGGAAATCCGCGGCATGATCCGCCACAACAACCTGGTGTGGTATGACCAGAAATACCGGGAGGCCATCGTCAGCCGTGACAACGTGGAAGGGCTGCTGGAGCTGGCCACCGCCTCCGAAGAACGGCTTCAGCCGGACTACGAACCAACCGGGGAAACCGCCTCAGCAGACTAGTGCGCTTAACACAAAAGTGCCCTACGCCTTGTGGGGCGCCCCCAGGTACTCCATGGACTGCATTTCCAGCAACCGGGACTCGGTGCGCTCGAACTCGAACCCCAGCCGGCCACCGGCATAAAGTCCGGTGATCGGCGCCTCCGCTGAAATGATCACCTTCACATTGCGGTCATAGAACTCGTCGATCATGTTGATAAACCGGCGGGCCTGATCATCCTTGTCTCCACCGAGCACCGGCACATTGGAAATGATAATGGTCTGGAACTCCCTGGCCAGTTCGATGTAATCGTTCTGGCTGCGGGGACCGTCACACAGTTCCCGGAACTCGAACCACACCACATCGTCGGAATGGGCCCTCGCCTGAAGTCTGCGGCCGTTCACTTCCAGGTTGAGGGAGTGGCTGCCGGCTTCCATCGACAGACTGTCAAAGCTCCTGCGCAGGCTGATATCGGCCTGTTCGTCCAGCGGCGAGTGGTACAGTTCCGCCTGCTCCAGGGTCCGCAGCCGATAGTCCACACCGCCATCCACGTTGACCACATCGGTATGCTTCTTCACCAGGTCAATGGCAGGCAGGAAACGGGCCCGCTGCAGGCCGTCCTTGTAGAGGCCGTCCGGTTCAATGTTGGAGGTACAGACCAGCGTCACTCCACGACTGAACAGACCGTCCATCAGGGTCGCCAGGATCATCGCATCGCCGATATCGGACACGAAGAACTCGTCAAAGCAGATAACGCGGGCCTCATCCGCAAACCGGGCCGCCACCTTGTCCAGGGGGTCCTTCTCGCCCTTCAGGTTCTTGAGTTCATTGTGGACCCGTTGCATGAAACGGTGAAAATGCACCCGCATCTTGCGTTCGAAGGGCAGGGATTCGTAGAAGGTATCCATCAGGTAGGTCTTGCCCCGTCCGACCCCGCCCCAGAAATACAGCCCCCTGACCGGCTCCTCACGCCCTTTGAGGACTTTCAGGGCGAGTTTCCGCAGTGGCCTGTCCCGCTCGCTTTCCGCTTTCACCAGTCGTTCGTAAAGCGACTGCAGCCGTTTGACGGCATCCTCCTGCGCCGGGTCCCATTCGAAATCGGGTTGCTCAAGGTCGTGCTGATATCGTTCCCAGGGTGTCATTCAGAGCCTTCCCCTATCAGGATCAGGTGGTGAGCGCCCCTGAACAACAGTTTCCCGCACCGGGCCAGGCCTGCCGGCACCGCGAAGGGTCAGGGACTCGAAAAAAACGGGGCCAGAACCCCGGAAAATCGGCGCCGTATTGTCGCAGATCTGGCTAATTTTCGCCATTTTGGCACCGCGGGAGGCTTTACGACCTTCGCCTTACGGTATCGCCATGGGCAGGTGCCACACTTAACAGGTATACTCCCCTTATAATGATCCAGACCGGGAAGCCGGAGCGCAGAGCCAGGGTTCCGTAGCGGAGCCACAACCTCTGCGCCCCGCTGCCCTGGTGGGTTCCAGCGTATAAAAAGGACTTCCGACAGGACGATGACCCTATGACAAACCTGATTCTGGCCGCTGTTGCCGCACTTGCTGCAGGACTGATCATCGGTCTGCTGATCGGCCGCTCCAACCAGGGTGCTACCTTGCGTCAGCGCCGTGCCGAACAACAGATCGAGGAACTGCGCAACGAATATACCCGTTACCAGGCCCAGGTAAACGAACACTTCATGGAGTCCGCCCATCTGTTGCGGCGCTTCAATGACGCCTTTCGGGACGTGAACCATCACATGGCGCGCGGTGCCAATCGCCTGGCCAATGACGACGAATGGCTCGAAGAGCTGGAACAGGAAAAAAAGCGTGCGCGCCTGACCGGCACCAGCGTCAAAGACGATGACGTGGCCGAGCCGCCCCGGGACTACGCTCCCAAAAAGGATCCGGAAGAGAAAGGCACCCTGGCCGAAGACTACGGCCTGAGTGACAAGGAAAAGGCCAAGGCCTGAGCCACTGCCGTCCACGGGCCGGCATCAACCGGCAACAGTAGGCGTGCCTTGGTCAGACCGGGTTGTCGCAGTCGATAAACCGGTGTTCGATGCCGAACTCCGCCGCCAGCGCCTGGCCCAGGGCCTGAACACCGTAGCGCTCGGTGGCATGGTGGCCCGCCCCGTAATAGTGTATGCCGCACTCCCGGGCGGTGTGGGTCGTAGGCTCGGAGGCCTCGCCACTGATGTAGGCATCAACACCCGCTTCCACTGCCATAGGCAGAAAGCCCTGTGCTGCCCCGGTGCACCACGCGATTTTCTGTATCCGACCCGGTCCCTCGCCCACATGCAACGGCCTGCGATCAAGCCTGTCCGCCAGGTGCTCGGCGAAGGCCGGGGCTGACAGGGGCGCAGCCAGTTCGCCCTGCCACAACAGTCCCGACAGTGGCCGCGGATTCTCAATGCCCAGCACCGCCGCCAGTTGCCGGTTGTTACCATACTCAGGGTGATCATCCAGTGGCAGGTGGTAGGCAACCAGGCTGATCTCATGGCTCAGCAGGGCCTTGATACGGTCCTTTTTCATACCGGTGATGGGCTGGGGTTCGCCCTTCCAGAAATAACCGTGGTGCACCAGAATCATGTCCGCCCGGGCCGCCACCGCCGCGTCGATCAGCGCCCGGGAAGCGGTGACTCCGCTGACAATCCGGCGGATGTCGTCACGCCCCTCCACCTGCAGGCCGTTGGGGCAGTAATCCTGGTAATTCTCCGGTGTCAGCCAGCGGTCAAGGGTTGCCAGAATATCGCTACGTTTGGCCATGATTGCTCCTGTCAGTCGCTGTCCGGTTTACGAAAGCCGCCGGCCGGGTTCAGGCTGAATCGGTCAGTTCCCTGAGCGCACTGAGCAACTCGTCGTTCTGCTCGGCGGTGCCCACCGTGATGCGCAGGAAATTGTCGATCCGGGGCCTGTCGAAATGACGGACAATAATGCCCTGCTCCCGCAGACGGGCTGCCAGGTCGGCACCCTTCAGGCTGCGGTGGCGGGCAAAGAGGAAGTTGGCCGCCGATGGCAGCACCTCAAAGCCCATCGCCGCCATGGCCGTGGTCATTCGCTGGCGCTCGGCCATCACCCGGCGACGGGTTTCGTTGAACCAGGCCTCGTCTTCATAGGCCGCGATCGCCCCCGCCTGGGCCAGGCGGTCCAGGGGATAGGAATTGAAACTGTTTTTGACCCGGTTCAGGGCCTCCACCAGATCCTGGTGGCCGATCGCCAGGCCCACCCGCAGACCGGCCAGGGAGCGTGCCTTAGACAGGGTCTGGGTGACCAGCAGATTGGGGTAACGGCCTACCAGGGCCACTGCCGAGTCGGCGCCGAAGTCCACATAGGCCTCGTCCACCACCACCACACTGTCCGGATTACCCGCCACAATCCGCTCGACATCCGTGAGGGGCAGCGCCCGCCCGGTGGGAGCGTTCGGGTTGGGAAAAATCACCCCGCCGTTGGGAACCAGATACCGTTCGGGATCAATCTCGAAGCTGCCCGTCAATGGAATAACGTGGCTTTCCACCCCGTACAGCCCGCAATACACCGGGTAAAAGCTGTAGGTGATGTCCGGAAACAGTATGGGAAGCTCCTGCTTGAGCAGGCCATGGAAAATGTGGGCCAGCACCTCATCGGAGCCGTTACCCACGAACACCTGGTCCGGCGAAACGCCGTGATAGCGGGCAACCACTTCCCGTAACTGCTCGCTCTCCGGGTCCGGATACAGCCGCAGGCGCTCGTCCAATTGCGCCCGGATGGCTTCCAGCACCCGCGGTGACGGGCCGTAGGGGTTCTCGTTGGTGTTCAGTTTCACCAGCCGCTGCATCTTCGGCTGCTCGCCCGGCACATAGGGCCTGAGCTGCCGCACCAGCGGACTCCAGAATTTACTCATGGCGGCTCCTCAGCGATCATTCCTGATGCGGTACTCGGCGGAACGGGCGTGGGCGGTCAGCCCCTCGCCCCGTGCCAGCGCCGACGCCACCCGGCCCATCCGGTCCGCGCCGGCGGCGGAGAACCCGATCAGCGACGAGCGCTTCTGGAAATCGTACACCCCCAGGGGCGATGAGAAGCGGGCCGTGCCGGAAGTCGGCAGGACGTGGTTGGGGCCAGCACAGTAGTCGCCGAGCGCCTCAGCGGTATAGCGCCCCATGAAAATGGCCCCGGCATGGCGGATGTCCCTCACCAGTGCCTGCGGATCTTCCACCGACAACTCCAGGTGCTCGGGCGCAATGCGATTGGAGACCTCAACGGCCTCATCCAGGTCGCTGACCTGGATCAGCGCCCCCCGGTCAGCCAGTGACCGGGCAATAATCTCCCCCCGTTCCATGGTGGGCACCAGCCTGCGGATAGCCGACTCCACCGCATCCAGAAACGCGGCATCGGGGCTGATCAGAATGGACTGGGCCTGCTCATCGTGCTCCGCCTGGGAGAACAGGTCCATGGCGATCCAGTCCGGGTCGGTGCGGCCGTCACAGATCACCAGAATCTCGGAAGGCCCCGCGATCATGTCGATACCCACGGTGCCGAACACCTCCCGCTTGGCCGTTGCCACAAAAATATTCCCCGGCCCGACAATCTTGTCCACCGCCGGCACGGTTTCCGTGCCGTAAGCCAGCGCACCCACCGCCTGGGCACCACCGAGGGTAAACACGCGGTCCACCCCGGCGATGGCCGCCGCTGCCAGCACCATGTCGTTTACCACCCCGGCAGGGGTCGGCACCACCATGATCACCTCGTCGACACCGGCCACCCGCGCGGGAATGACGTTCATCAGCACCGACGAGGGATAGGCTGCCTTGCCGCCGGGCACATAAACCCCCACCCGATCCAGGGGCGTCACCTTCTGGCCGAGCACGGTGCCATCGGCGTCCTCATACTGCCAGGAATCCTGCTTCTGACGCTGGTGGTAATCGCGGATACGGGCAGCGGCTGCCTCCAGGGCGTCCCGCTGTTCTGCCGCAATGCTCTCCAGTGCCTGCTCCATCCGGGCCGCCGGAATCTCCAGCTCGGCCATGTACGCCACCTCAAGCTGGTCGAACTTCGCGGTAAACTCCATCACCGCTGCATCGCCCCGCAGCTTCACCTCGTCCAGGATATGACGAACCGACTCGTTCACCTGATGGTCCACGCTGTCATCCCAGGCCAGAAGGCGGGACAGTGCGTCATCAAAACCTGCTTCGGAGGCAGACAGTCTGGTTATCGAGATATCGGTCATAAGTCACCTGCGGTTAACACAAAGTGTCAGATTATGGGAATTGCGCTGAACTCCCGGGTAGTACGGAAAAAGCAGCCACTGCGGAACATCGAATACGGCCCGGGAGCCTGAAGCCCGCTCAGCATGAGTCCGGATGGGCCGGGAAGCCTTTCCGGGACCGTCGAACGCCAGGGAAGGCGTTCGTCGAGCCTACGACCGCCACGGATGGCGGAAGTGCAGATTTTGCAGGAGCAAAAATCTGCCAGGGACGTATCCACGGCGTGTCCCGGAAAGCATTGCCGCTTAGCGGGGCGGGAGGCCAAATTCCAGAGTCATGGGCCCCGGAAACAACCACATAACTGAAAATCAGGCCTCAATACCCCGGCGAGCCTCCACGGCCCGCTCCATCTTCTCGATAATAGGCTGCAGCAACCCGTGCTTCATCTTCATGGACGCCCGGTTGACCACCAGGCGGGTGCTGATATGGGCAATCAGCTCCCGTGGCTCCAGCCCATTGGCCTTCAGGGTATTGCCGGTGTCCACAATATCCACGATCTCATCCGCCAGCCCCAGAATGGGCGCCAGCTCCATGGCCCCGTACAGCTTGATGATGTCCGCCTGCCGGCCCTGGGCGGCATAGTGACGCCGCGCCAGGCTGACAAACTTGGTGGCCACCCGCAGACGCCCCTCGGGGGTCGGCTGCCCCTTCACCCCGGCAGTCATCAGCCGGCAGCGGGAAATGTTCAGATCCAATGGCTCGTATAGCCCTTCGCCGCCGTGCTCCATCAGCACATCCTTGCCTGTCACCCCAAGGTCCGCACCGCCGTACTGCACATAGGCCGGCACATCGGTAGCCCGGATGATCAACAGGCGCACATTGGGGTCTGTGGAAGGGAACACCAGCTTGCGGGAACGGCTGATATCGTCCACAAACTCGATGCCCGCTTCCTTCAGCAGCGGAATCGTCTCATCCAGAATCCGCCCCTTCGACAGGGCGATGGTAATCGGTGTCTCGGTCATCGCTGATCAGTCCGGTGTTATTGACTTGGCGCCCCGGCTTCAGCCCGGCATGCGGCGGATACTCGCGCCCAGCAGCTGAAGCTTCTCTTCAATGCACTCATACCCCCGGTCGATATGGTAGATGCGGTCCACAAG
>JBMCIH010000023.1:0-10788 GCA_048617055.1 Marinobacter sp.
ACTTCCACCTGCCGCTCGTCGACGCTGGTGAGCCGGCCCTCCACGACACGGCCATTGTTCAGGGTAACCCGGACGGTATGGCCAAGCCACTGATCCGCCTTTTCCAGGCTGATCTTTTGCCAGCCGGCAATCACCGGCGCCCGCTCCGGGTCCACCAGCGGCTCCAGGGCCTGTTCGGGCACCGCGGGGGGCTCGGTATCGGTCTGCCTGAGGTAAATACCTGGCACGCCGGAGCCATTATAGGCCACCTCCAGAGCCGGCTGGTCCGCCGGTTCGCCGTCATCATCACCGCCGCCGGTCTCCCGCACCGGTATGCCCGGCCAGCGGGCCGACGGGTCCAGAGTCACAGCCAGCTCACCACCCTCCGTCAGCCACTGCCGGTACAGCGCCAGCAACTGGGGCGATGGTTCAAGACCACGACTGGCAAGCCCCTCACTGAAAGCCTCCAGCACCCGATCCGCCCAGTCGGAGGCCGACAGGCCGGTTTCCCGTGCACAATAGGCGGCCACCCGGCGCATCAGGCCGCCGTCACGCAGTTCCACCCGCACCTGTTCCGGTCCCGGGGTCAGGTTCACCCCGTCCTGGTCCAGCCGCAGACGGGCGCCGTCCCAGTACACCTCCAGGCTGCCCGCCTCGCGACTGAACACTTCCAGCCTTACCCCGCCGGAAGTCTGCCGCAACTGGGCGTCGCCGGCCAGTTCGGTCATGCCCATGCGGATCAGGTCGCCGCCGCCCAGTTGCTGGCGCGCATCCGGCCCGCACACCGGGGTGAACAGGGGCCGGGGCGCCTCCGCGTCAGTGTCGGTCACCCAGTTGCGCAGCATCGCCGAATCCAGCGGCAGGCGCCACTGCGCCGCATCCAGGCGCCAGCTGCCGGGCAGGTCATGATCGCCATACAGGCTCTCCAGCAGCGCCACCGGCGACTCCGTGCGCAGGTGCAGGCGCTGTATCAACAGTGGCTGGGTCAGCCGGAACCACCGGAACCGGGTGTTTTCCAGGATCAGGTCGCCGCCGATGGTGGAACTGATCCCGCCCCGCTCCAGGGCGCCGTGATCCGAAAGTGAACGGCGCAGTTCGGTCATGGTCTGGTCCGCAAGCCACCACACCGCGCCCTTGTAGCTACCCCAGGCCACCAGGGCCAGGATGACGATCAGCGACAACAGTTTTCTCAAGGTTCCCTCTCCCTGTACTTCACACACTGATGCCCGGGGTGGCGCACGAGTACTGCAGCAGCAGTAATTTCCGTCAGTTGCGGGAAATCAGCGTGCCGACCCCTTCGTCGGTGAATATCTCCAGCAGCGTGGCGTGGGCGACCCTGCCGTCAATGATGTGGGCCGTCCTGACCCCGTTCTCCACGGCGCTCAGGGCGCAGCGGATTTTCGGCAACATGCCGCCGTGGATGGTGCCATCCTCGATCAGGTCGTTGACCTGGGCCGCAGTCAGGCCGGTCAGCACCCTGTCGTCCTTGCTCTTGAGCCCGGACACGTTGGTCAGCAGGATCAGCTTCTCGGCATTGACCGCCTCAGCCACCTTGCCCGCCACCAGGTCGGCGTTGATGTTGTAGGAGGCCCCGTCCGGCCCTACCCCGATGGGGGCGATCACCGGAATGACATCACTGTGGGTGAGCATGTCGATCACCTTGGTGTTGACGGAGGCGACCTCGCCCACGTGGCCGATGTCGATGATCTCCGGGCGGCTGACCTCGTCGGACCGGCCTACCACCTCAAGCTTGCGGGCCCGGATCAGGTTGCCGTCCTTGCCGGTCAGCCCCACCGCCGTGCCACCCTGGGCATTGATCAGCGAGACGATTTCCTTGTTCACCTGGCCCCCCAGCACCATCTCTACCACGTCCATGGTTTCCGAGTCGGTAACCCGCATGCCGTTGACGAAATGGGACTTGATATTGAGCCGGTTGAGCAGCTCGCCGATCTGGGGGCCGCCACCGTGCACCACGATGGGATTGATGCCCACCAGCTTCATCAGCACCATGTCACGGGCGAAGCTGCTCTTGAGCTCCTCGTTCTCCATGGCGTTGCCGCCGTACTTGATTACCACGGTCTTGCCGGTAAACCGCTGGATATAGGGCAGACCCTTGCTCAGAACGTCCGCCACCTGCATTGCCGTATCTCGATCCAGTGCCATTCCACCTGCCTTGTTCAGTGTTGCCCCGGCACGCCGGGGTCGTCAGAAGGTTATGCTCACATCCGGGGCCAGCGCCCTGAGCTGGCCCCGGAATATCTGCTTGATGCGCTCCAGGGCGGCCTCGTTCTCCGCCTCGAAGCGCAGTACCAGGACCGGTGTGGTGTTGGATGCCCGGCACAGCCCCCAGCCATCCGGGTAGTCCACCCGTACCCCGTCGATGGTGGTGATATTGGCCTCGCCAAAATCCGCCAGATCCTTCAGCCGCTGGATGATGCGGAACTTGCTCTCATCGGTCACCTCCAGGGTCAGTTCCGGCGTGCTGATATCTTCCGGGAACTCGGCGAAGATCTCGCTGCTCTGGCGGTCCTCGATGCCCAGAATCTCCAGCAGCCGGGCCGCTGCATAGAGGCCGTCGTCAAACCCGTACCAGCGTTCGCCAAAGAAGATGTGGCCGCTCATCTCACCCGCCAGCAGGGCACCGGTTTCCTTCATCTTGGCTTTCATCAGCGAATGACCGGTCTTCCACATCACCGGCCGGCCACCCGCCGAGGAAATCACTCCGCTGAGGCGCCGGCTGCACTTGACGTCGAACAGCACATCGGCGCCGGGGTTGCGGGACACCACATCCCGCGCGAACAGCATCATCAGCCGGTCCGGCCAGACGATGTGCCCCTCGTTGGTGACCACCCCCAGGCGGTCGCCGTCGCCGTCGAAGGCAACCCCCAGGTCCGCCCCTTCCTGCTGCACCCGCTCAATCAGATCCTGCAGGTTCTCGGGCCTGCCCGGATCGGGATGGTGATTGGGGAAGCTGCCGTCCACCTCACAGTACAGGGGAATGACCTCGCAGCCCAGTTCCTCCAGCAGCAACGGGCCCAGCTCGCCGGCGATACCATTGCCCGCATCCACGACCACCCGCAGGGGCGCCGCCACCGCGATATCCCCGACGATACGGTCGAGGTAGGCCCGGCGCACATCCTGTTCCGAGTCACTGCCCTGGCCCTGGTGGAGGTCCCGGGTCTGGATACGCCGGAGCAGTTTCTGGATGCCCTCTTCCGCCAGGGTCTCGCCCCCCAGCATGATCTTGAGCCCGTTGTAATTGGAAGGGTTGTGGCTGCCGGTCACCATCACGCCGGAGCCGGTACCCAGATGGTGAGTGGCGAAATAGAGTACCGGCGTGGGGACCGCGCCGATGCGGATCACGTTACAGCCCGCGTCCTTGACCCCCCGGGCCAGGGCGTCGGCCAGTTCCGGGCTGGAGTGGCGACCATCATAGCCGATGCACAGGGTGTCCTGGCTGCGGTCGAGGGCCTCGGAGCCGATAGACTGGCCGATCTCCCGCACCACCTCAGGTGTCAGGGTCTCGCCAACAATGCCACGGATATCGTAGGCGCGGAAAATGGCCGGGGATACCTCAGCCTTGGGGGCGCGGGTTTCCGACACCTGCGGAATATTGCCAGCCGGACTTTCACCGAACCCCAGCACATCCTCGTCGCCGTCAAGCATATCGATATCCGGCATATCCCGCTCCTGGAACAGGGGCTCGTCGGCCGCCGGTTCGGCCGCCGGGCGATCGGCGCCCCCCCGGGCCGCCGGCGCCGGTGTCTTGCGGGCGCGGCCCTCGACACGTTTCTCCACTGCCCGGCTCAGCCGGTGCAGCACATCGGCAAGCATCGCCGTCAGCTCCCAGCGCAGCTGGGGCGGCCCGGCGCGGTCGCCGGCAAAGGCCTTGTTTGCCCACTGAACCAGTCGTGTGGCCTCCTTGCGCAAACCCGACTGGGCCGAAGACAGCACCAGCCAGATGATCCCCGCCGCCGCCACGAAGCCGATCACCACCAGCCCCAGGGCGAACGCGGGTTCAAGGGGCGGGGGCACCTGCCGGGGCTGAAACCGCAGGCTCCAGTCCGGCACCGACAGGGACTGGGACAGCTCCGGCCCCGCGCCCTCACCCCCGCTGGTCACATTCCTGGACTGGCCACCCACTGACTGCACAAGGGTGCCCCTGCCGGGCCCCCCGGCGAGCACATCGCCCAGCACACTGGCTTCAAACTGGATCACCAGCGTGCCTTCCACCACTTCCGTGGACGGGTTGCGGATTCGGGCCGCGGTCTGTACCAGCCAGCCGCTATCGCCCGGAATGGCGTCGGGGTACGCCTGCCTGCCGCTTTCGACCCGTCGGGCCAGATCCAGGGTGGCGAAACCCAGCCCGGCCTGGTTTCCGGAGCGGCGGGGGATCGAACCGTAGGGAAAAAGGAAGACCCGGCGTATTTCCGGCATCAGGCCCTGCAACTCACCGGCAAGCTCCCGCGCATCACTCTGCTGGTCGAGGGCCTGCCTTACCGACGACTGGGTACCCAGCCCCCCGGTCATCGACTGCAACACGGCAATGCGTTGCTCCAGCTGATCGGCGGCTGCCCGGGCATCACTCTGGGCCCGCTGCTGCTGCCAGTCTTGCTGGGCCGGCTGTAACACCAGCAGGTGCAGCGCCGCCGCTACCACCAGCCCCGCCACCAGCACCACCAGCGCCTGAGTCAGGGCAACGGACGAGAGCTTGCGGACCTTGCCGGCTGGCCCGTTGGCTTCCTTTGGTGGCTGTTTTCCCCTGGCGGACTTTTCTGCGGCTTTCTTGTTTTCGGGAGCGGCCTTTGCCGGCTTTTCGGCGGCCCCGGCCTCCCCCTTCTTCTTGCCAAATTTCATAGTCGACTCCGTCTTGACGACTTGCGGCACGACGCCATTTCAAACGATCAGTGGCTGTCAGTATAGTGTGTTACATGAATCGGTTAATGACACATTTGGCGTATTGGCAACTTTGTCAGTGTCGCCCGGTGGAGCCAAACCCGCCCTCGCCACGGGCCGAGGCGTGAAATTCCTCGACAATGTCGAAACTGGCCTGCACCACCGGTACCAGCACCAGCTGGGCGATCCGCTCTCCCACGTTGACGGTGAACGCGCTTTTGCCCCGGTTCCAGCAGGACACCATCAGTTCTCCCTGGTAGTCGGAGTCGATCAGGCCCACCAGGTTGCCGAGCACGATGCCGTGCTTGTGGCCCAGTCCGCTGCGGGGCAGGATCATGGCGGCCAGGGAAGCGTCTTCGATATAGATGGAAAGGCCTGTGGGAATCAGGGTGGATTCACCCGGTGCCAGGGTCACCGGCTGTTCCAGGCAGGCCCTCAGGTCGAGGCCCGCGGAGCCGTCAGTGGCATAGGACGGCATGGGGATCTCCTGACCGATGCGGTCGTCCAGAATACGCATCTGTACTGGCTGCTGATTCATGGTAATTGCTTCCGGGACTGGTTCAGGAACGGGATGCCATGCGCTCGGCAATCAGCGCAATCAGCTCGCGGGCGATCTCGCCCTTGGGGGCGGGGCCAATCTCACGCTGGCCGCCGGGCCAGAACACGGTAACTGCGTTCTGGTCGCTGTTGAAGCCTATATCCGGCTCCGACACGTCGTTGGCCACGATCATGGCCAGCTTTTTCCGCTGCAGCTTGTCGGTGGCGTAGCCGGCCACATTGTCGGTTTCGGCGGCGAAACCAACGGTGAAGGGCGCATCCTTCCGGGCCGCAATGGTGGCCAGGGTGTCGGGGTTGCGAACCAGATCCAGTGACAGGGTCTCGCTGGACTTCTTCATTTTCTGCCCGGCCCGGGACGCGGGCCGGTAGTCTGCCACCGCGGCGGTGGCAACGAACAGATCGGCCCCCTTCTCCACTGCCGCGCAGCTGGCACTCAGCATCTCCTCTGCGGTCTGTACCGGGACCACCTCGACGCCGCCGGGCGCCGGCAGGCTGACCGGTCCACTGACCAGGATCACTGTGGCGCCGGCAGCCCGCGCCGCCTCCGCCATGGCATAGCCCATCTTGCCGGAACTGTGGTTGCTGATGTACCGCACCGGGTCGATGGGCTCGCGGGTAGGGCCGGCGGTGATCACCACCCGCTGACCGGCCAGTGGTCCCTGCCCGTCAGTGGCGGCCGGCGCTGACTGCTCGATCAGCCCGAGCAGCGACTGCGGCTCCAGCATGCGGCCCGGGCCGGTGTCACCACAGGCCTGACTGCCCTGGTCCGGGCCCCACAGGGTGATCTGCGGGTCATCCTGCAACATCCGGACAATGCGCCGGGTCCGGTGATTGCCCCACATGGCCTGGTTCATGGCCGGCGCCAGGGCGATGGGTGCCTCGGTGGCGCAGCATACTGTCGCCAGCAGGTCGTCCGCCAGCCCGCCGGCGAGCCGGGCCATGAAGTCCGCCGATGCCGGCGCCACCACCACCTGGTCTGCCCACTTGGCCAGCTCGATATGCCCCATGCCGGCCTCGGCCTCCGGATCCAGCAGCGAGGTCCGTACCGGTTCACCACTGAGCGCCTGGAAGGTCATCGGGGCCACAAAGGCTTCCGCCCCCCGGGTCATGACCACCCGCACCGGGTAGCCCGCCTTCCTCAGCAGGCGGACCAGCTCCGCGCTTTTGTAGGCGGCAATGCCGCCCGTGATGCCCAGCAGGATGTTTCGGTTGGCCATGGCGTCTCCGTCGGTTACAGCTGTCGGCTCAAAGGGCTATAAGATAGCATCGCCGGCACTTTCCCGACAGTATGGCGCTCGTGCTAAGATGCACAGTGCTCCTTGCGGACGATCCGGATGTTACCCGCCAGGAGACAAGCCCATGCAGGACGCAACCAGAAGGTACCCAGGATGGACATGCCTACCCGATCTTGGCCCCGGGACGAACGCCCCCGGGAACGGCTGCTGGCCCATGGCCCGCAAAGCCTTTCCGACACCGAACTGCTGGCCATTTTCCTGCGCACCGGCACCGCAGGCATGCCGGTTATGGCCCTGGCCCGTCACCTGCTGGAAGAGTTCGGCAGCCTGCGGGGGCTGATGACCACGTCCCAAAGCAGCTTCTGCCGGGTCAGGGGGCTGGGCACCGCCAAGTACGCCCAGGTTCAGGCCGCCATGGAAATGGCCCGGCGGGTCATGGACGAGCCGGTGCGACAGGGCGACCCGTTGACTTCCCCCGAGGCGACCCGCCGCTACCTGAGCAGCCGGCTGGGCACCCGCCCCCACGAGATTTTCGCCGGCCTGTTTCTGGACAACCGGCACCGGGTGATCCGCTACCAGGAGCTGTTTCAGGGCACCATCGACGGTGCGGCCGTCTATCCCCGGGAAGTGGTCCGCCACGCCCTGGAGTACAACGCAGCGGCGGTGATCTTCGCCCACAACCACCCATCAGGGATTGCCGAACCCAGCCAGGCCGACATTTCCCTCACCCGGCGCCTGAAAGACGCCCTGGGGCTGGTGGATATCCGGGTGCTGGATCATATGGTTGTCGGCCATGGCGAGGTTATCTCTCTGGCGGAGCGGGGACTGATGTGACCACCCCGGAGGCTGCGCACTTTGCCAACAATTTTTTGCGTTAGGCCCCCCGGTCTGGTATAAAAGCGTCCCTTGATCTGGCGGCGACTGGCGAGCACCGTGCGCATTGCCGACACGTACAGCACCAGAGACCCGATATAAGGGGCCCCTGAACCGGGGACAGGCGTCAGAGGCCCCCTTAAAACGAATTCGAATTCAGGACCCTAGCTCAGGTCGGAGGCAAACATGTCCAGAGTCTGTCAGGTAACCGGTAAGCGGCCGGTAACCGGTAACAATGTTTCTCACGCAATGAACCACAACAAGCGCCGTTTTCTGCCCAACCTGCAGAACCATCGCTTCTGGGTTGAGTCCGAGAAACGCTTCGTGAAACTGCGCGTATCCACCAAGGGCATGCGCATTATCGACAAAAAAGGCATTGACGCTGTGCTGGCCGAAGTTCGTGCCCGCGGCGAGAAGGTATAAGGAGCCGCATCATGCGCGAGAAAATCAAGCTGGTTTCATCAGCAGGTACCGGTCATTTCTACACGACCAAGAAGAACAAGCGTAACACCCCGGAAAAGATCGAGATCAAGAAATACGATCCGGTGGTCCGCAAGCACGTTGCGTACAAGGAAGCGAAGATCAAGTAAGGTCGGCGCTTTCAGAAAGAACCCGGCTCCGGCCGGGTTTTTTTGTGGCTGTCAGAAGGTTTCCAGATAGCCCTTGGGCAGGGCGATATCCATGGCGATGGGCAGGTGGTCGGACAAGGCGTAGCTCACCACCTCCGAGTTGCGGATTTCCAGGCTGGGGCTGACCAGGATATGGTCCAGGGCCCGCTCCGGCCGCCAGCTGGGAAAGCTGTGGGCGGTGTCCGGCAGGGGCACCAGGTCGGCGTGTTTCAGCGGCGTATTGGTCAGCAGTTCTTCGGCATGATTGTTGAGGTCCCCCATCAACACCACATGCTGATAGTCGGCAATCAGTTCGTGGATATAGGCCAGTTGCCGGGTCTGGCCGGCCTTGCTGAGGGACAGATGCATGATGACCAGCACCAGCGGGTCATCGGCGTCACCAAAGCGCGCGATAATGGCCCCCCGGCCCGGCATCAGGCCCGGCAGGCGGTGTTCGGTCACATCCAGTGGCCGGAAGCGGCTGAGCAGGCCATTGCTGTGCTGGGCCAGCGGCCCGAGATTGCGGTTGAGCTGCTGATGCCAGTAGGGAATGCCCGCGGCCTCCGCCAGGTACTGGACCTGGTTGATGTACCCACTGCGCAGGCTGCCGCCGTCACACTCCTGCAGGGCAACCACGTCGTAGCTGCGCAGCAGGGTGGCAATGCGGTCCAGGTTCTCGATACGCCCCCGGTGGGGCAGCACGTGCTGCCAACTGCGAGTCACGTAATGGTGGTAGGAGGCGGTATTGATGCCCACCTGGATATTGAAAGTCAGCAGGCGGATGTGACGGTTGGGCTCGAAATCCGGTACATGATCCATTCCGGAACAGGCCCCACGCGAAGGTGCGGCCCTGCCGGACCGATGAGCAAACCCCTGTTTCAGCCTTCTGTACATGAACAACTCCGGAAGATCTCACACACCGGGCAGCATCCTACTCAGCGCGTTCACTGCGCTCCTTCTCGACAAGATAGTCCACAACCTCAAGGGTTTCCTCATAACCGCCGGTCATGCTCGGCGAGGTACGGTACTTTCCGGCCACCAGCATGGTCGGGGTGCCCTGCACCTGGGCGCCCCTCAGCACGGACATGGCACGCTGGGTCTGGGCCTTGACCCCGAAGCTCTCGAACGCCTTGAGAAACTCTTCCCGGTCGACGCCGTGTTCGGCCACAAAGTCCGCCAGATCGGACGCGCTGGTCAGATCGCGGCGCTCCTCTGCCAGCGCCTTGTAGAAGGCGTCGTGGGTCCTGTCACGGGCCTCCAGGGCCTCCATGGCATAGAAGGCCTTGGCATGGGCTGCCGCCGCCCTGTTCATCGGCGCGGCCAGATACACGAAGTCGATATCATCGTCCAGGTCTTCTTTCCAGGTCTTCACATGGGATTCGAACTCCATACAGTAACCGCAGCCATACCAGAATACCTCAGCAACCTCGATACCGTCTCCGGAGGAGGCATTCACCTCTGATGGCAGTCGCTCGTAGTCCTCGCCTTCCTGCCACTTGTCGTCCTGAGCGGAAGCGGAAAACGCGAAGGTGGCGGCCATCAGGCCCACCGCAAGATTTCTCAAAATAGCCATGGATGCACCTCTGGATTGGTTCTGATGTTGGTGTTGGTTATTGTCTGTCAAAGACAGGCCTGCCGGTGAAAGGTTCAACCTCTGTCGTCCCGACCCGGCGGCCAGGAATTATGTCCCGGGGCGCCCCCCGGTATCCAGCCGCCCGGTGTTACCACCCTGACAGGATGCCAGAAACACGAAAGCCCGCACATGGCGGGCTTGTGTGGCGTCACCATCAGTCCGGCTGCAATCAGTGCAGGCCGGAGATATAACTGGCCACGGCCTTGATCTCCTCGTCCGTCAGCTTGGACGCAATGTCAACCATGATCTGGGCCTGCGGGCCGTCGCGCTCGCCGTCCCGGTAGTCCTCAAGGGACTTGACCACGTAGTCCGCACTCTGACCGCCCAGGTGGGGGTAGGCGGCAGGCTCATTGCCCTTGCCGGTGGGGCTGTGGCAGGCCGCACAGGCCGCCACGCCGGAGGCCAGGTTGCCACCCTTGTAGAGCGCCTCACCGTCATCCACCAGGTCAGGGTCAGCCTGGGACAGGGGCATATCCTCCTGGTCGAAGTAAGCGGCCAGGTTCTCCAGATCTTCATCGGACTTGTCGTCAAGCAGACCGGTCATTTCGGGAATTTCCCGCACACCGTCCCGGATGGCCACCAGCTGGTCGTAAAGGTAGTTTTCCCCCAGGCCGGCAATTTTCGGGTACACAGCCTGTGTCGGAGCCGCACCTGCCTCACCGTGACAAGCCACACATGCGCCGGCCTCAGCCTCACCTGCTTCAGGATCTCCCGCACCATAAGCCGCTACCGAAAGGCCCATGCCGAGAACCACACCCGCGATCAGTTTCTTCATGCTCGCTCCGCTTATCTCTCATCAGAAACGTTATTCTTCGTTCAGCCGGCAGAACTGGAAAAAGCCCGTAATGTCGGGCCGTTGGCAGTAGTAACCTGCGCACTGTCCGGAAATTGGTGTAGCATTATACATTAAGGAGCCGATAGATAAATGCCATGCCCCTGTCTCAGGTCAACCGGCGGCAAGTCGGCATTCGTACAGACCTCAAAACCTAGCCCCTTGTCATTCAGG
>JBMCIH010000024.1:0-10634 GCA_048617055.1 Marinobacter sp.
CCCTGCCCTTCCCGACAGTGGCGAGGAAACCCTGGGCCGGACCGCGCAATGACCACCGGTTTTCAGTGCACGCTTGCATCTCGTGCCCTTATGCCGCCACTGACTGTGGCGGCCTTTTTGTTTTCTGACAGCCCTGGCTGGTCCGCTCTGGGCTCTTACGGGTTGATGCGCCCATTGCCCGCCAGTCTTCGCCGCTGACCGGACGTCCGCAAAACTCTGTAGAATGCTTCCTTTTCCGGTGACAGGACGTACACCAGTTCACCCACGATCTGAACCAGAGAGGCGTCATGAACCAGGTTATTGATCTGCTCAAATCCCACCGCTCGATCCGCAAGTTCACCGACCGGAAGATTCCCCGGGAACTGTTGCTGGAACTGATCCGTGCCGGCCAGAGTGCGGCCACCTCCAATCATGTGCAGGCCTATTCCATCATCCACGTCACCAGCCCGGAAAAACGCGAAAGGATTGCCGAGCTGGCCGGTGGCCAGAAATACGTGGCCACCTGTTCGGATTTCCTGGTGTTCTGCGCCGATATGAAACGCCCGACCGACTCCGCCGAGCGGGCCGGTGCCGAGGTGATCCGCGGCATGACCGAGCAGTTCCTGGTGGCCAGTGTGGATACGGCGCTGATGGCCCAGAACGTGGTTGTGGCTGCGGAGTCCGAGGGACTGGGCATCTGTTACATCGGCGGCATCCGCAACAATCCTGCCGACATCAGCGCCTTGCTGAAGCTGCCGGAGCAGGTCTGTCCGGTGTTCGGCCTGTGCCTGGGCTATCCGGACCAGGACCCGAACGTCAAACCCCGGCTGCCGGTGGAAAGCATCCTGATGGAGAACGAGTACCGGGAAGACCCGGCGCTGGTGGAGGGCTTCGACGACACCATGCGCAGCTACTACGGCCAGCGTACCGGTGGCACCAAAGACACCAACTGGTCCGAGCAGCTCACCCCGCTGTTCAACGCCAAACTGCGCCCCCATATGCGGGAGTTTCTGCTGGAGAAGGGTTTCGAGCTCAAGTAAACCGGGCTGCCCCAGGCTCCGGCAAATGCAAAAGAGCCGCCGGGTATGACCCGGCGGCTCTTTTGGTTGTGGCGGAAGCACGCTTTCCGCCAGCGCTGGTTACTCGGTGGGCAGCTTGTAATCCTTGAAGTCGTCCCGCAGCCTGGCCTTCTGCAGCTTGCCGGTGGCGCCGTGGGGCAGTTCCTCCACAAACACCACATCATCCGGCAGCCACCACTTGGCCACCCGTTGTTCAAGGAACTCGAGCACTTCTTCCTTGCTGACTTCGGCGTCCTTCTCCGGCACAGCCACCAGCAACGGGCGCTCCTGCCACTTTTCATGGCGGATACCAATCACTGCGGCTTCCGCCAGTTTGGGATGGGCGATCGCCTCATTCTCCAGGTCGATGGAACTGATCCACTCGCCGCCGGATTTGATCACGTCCTTGACCCGGTCAACGATCTCCATGAAGCCATCCGGTGAAATGACCGATACATCGCCGGTATGGAACCAGCCGTCCTTGTCGATGGCCTTCTTCGTGGCTTCGTCGTTCCTGTGGTAACCGCTGATCACGGCGTTACCCCGCACCAGCAGTTCGCCCTGGGACTTGCCGTCGTGGGGCAGTTCGTTACCCTCGGCGTCAACGATCTTCATCTCCACCCCGAACATCAGGCGGCCCTGGGTGCCACGGAGCTTCAGTTCCTTCTCCCAGTCGCCCCCGCGCTGGCTCGGGCGGGGGGTGGCCACGGTGCCCAGCGGGCTCATCTCGGTCATGCCCCAGCCCTGGATGGCCTCGACGTTATGTTTCTCCTTGAACTCCTGGATCATCGCCCTGGGCAGGGCGGAACCACCGATCAGGGTGCGCTTGAGGGAGCTGAAGGTCTTGCCCTTCTCCCGCATATGGCCGAGCAGCCCCAGCCAGACCGTGGGTACACCCCAGGCGTCGGTAACCTGCTCTTCCTCGATCAGGTTGGCCAGGCTTTCACCGTCCAGCGCCGGGCCCGGGAACACCAGCTTGACGCCGGCGATCAGCCCGAAATAGGGGGTGCCCCAGGCGTTGACGTGGAACATGGGGACCACCGGCAGGATGGTGGAGTTCTCATCGATGGGTACGCCGGAAATGCTCAGCACGAACAGGGCATGCAGCACATTGGAGCGGTGGCTGTAGAGCACGCCCTTGGGGTTGCCCGTGGTGCCGGAGGTGTAACACAGGGACGAGGCCGTATTCTCGTCAAACTCCGGCCAGTCGAACTGGTCAGATTCGTTCCGGATCAGGGTCTCGTAGCAGTAGACCCGCGGCAGGTCGGTCTGCGGCATGTGCTCTTCGTCGGTCATGACGATAAAGCCTTCCACATCCGGAAACTGTGGATGCAGCTTCTCCAGCAGCGGCAGGAAGGTGAGGTCCACAAAGATGAACCTGTCCTGAGCGTGATTAACGATATACACCAGCTGGTCCGCCGGCAGACGCGGGTTCATGGTATGGCAGATGGCGCCCATGCCGGAGCTGGCGTAGTAGACTTCCAGGTGCCGGTAGGTGTTCCAGGCGATGGTGCCGATGCGGTCTTCCTCGGTGGCACCGAGCTTTTGCAGGGCATTGGCCAGCTTGCGGGTGCGCTGGGCCAGCTCCGGATAGGTATACCGGTGGAGGGCGCCCTCGGTGGTGCGGGAAACGATTTCCTGGTCCGGATAGTTACCGGCGGCAAATTCCAGAATCTGGGAAATAAGCAGAGGGCGGTTCATCATCAAGCCGTGCATGGCTTTTCTCCTTTATTGTTGTGTTGCGCAGGTGAATGAACAGGGGTGTCATTGTCGTCGATACGGATACGATATAGCGGTGGATCGGATTGTGGCAACCCGGTCAGTTGTTTTTCTCAGCTTTTTACCCGTAAGCCTGACCTGACCGGCCGTCAACGTAACCGTGACATTGTCACTGAGCCCGGGCCGGGCAACCGCTACCATTGCCCCGGCAAAACTGACTGGAAAGAGGTATCCGCTGCATGGAACAAACCCAACCGTCCCGGCTACAGAACTTCCCCATCTCCTGGTTTTCCGTGGTGATGGGACTCAGCGGGTTTACCATCGCCTGGCACCGGGCAGAGGCCCTGCTCGGACTGCAGGTGCCGGTGAGCGCTACCCTGCTGACCCTGACCATTGCTGTGTTCGCGGTACTGACCCTGTGCTACCTGACCAAGGCCGTCCGTTACTGGCCCCAGGTCAAAGCCGAGTTTGGCCACCCGATCAAACTGAACTTCTTTCCTACCATATCCATCGGCCTGATTCTGCTGAGCATCGCGCTGCTGCCGCACCAGAATACCGTGTCGCTGGCGGCCTGGAGCCTGGGCACCGCGCTGCATCTGGTGTTCACGCTGTACGTACTCTCAGCCTGGATTCACCACACCCATTTTGAGATCAACCACATGAATCCGGCCTGGTTTATTCCCATCGTGGGCAACATCCTGGTGCCCATCGCCGGCGTGCATCATGCCTCGGCGGAAATTTCCTGGTTCTTTTTCAGTATCGGGCTGGTGTTCTGGCTGGTGTTGCTGACCATCATTTTCTACCGCATGTTTTTCCATCAGCCGCTGCCCGGCAAGCTGCTGCCCACCCTCTTCATCCTGATCGCACCGCCGGCCGTGGGATTCGTGTCCTGGGTTCAGCTCAATGGCGAGCTGGATAACTTCGCGAGGGTTTTATATTACGCTGCGGCCTTCCTGACGCTGATGCTGCTCACCCAGTTCCGGCGCTTCCTGAAGCTTCCGTTCTTCCTGTCCTGGTGGGCCTACTCGTTTCCCATGGCGGCCATTACCATTGCCACGTTGCTGATGTACGACCGGCTGCAGCTGCCTTTTTTCCAGGCAGTGGGCGTTTTTCTGCTGGGGCTGCTGACCCTGCTGATTCTGGTATTGGTGTTCCGCACCGGCAAGGCCATTGCCCGGCGGGAAATCTGTATCGAGGAAGGATGACATCAACGACCGGCGCTTGCCCTGCACCGGTCGAGCCCGCGACGCATCCCGGCCATTTCGCCGGCTGACGGCCGCAGGTCGTAGGTTTTCACGATTCGCAGGAACCGGGCCAGATACTGGCATTGCCCGGACGGTGGCAGCCATTCATCCGGGCCACGGGCGCCCTTGCTCCGGTTAAGGCCGGCCTCCACCGGCAGCAGGTTGACCGGGTCGTTGGCGAAAGCCTCACGGCGGGAACCGGACCAGTCACTGGCCCCCCGCTCCCAGGCCCAGGCCAGGGGCACCACATGGTCGATGTCCACATCACCCGCGTTCTGCAGCACCTCGCCGGTAAACGGCGATATCCAGCGCCCCGTCACCACGCGGCAGCGACGCTCGTCGGCAAACCGGACCCGGGTGGTGGAAGTGGCAATCAGCGCCTCGGCGCGACTGTCCTGGCAGTCGCCGTCCGCATCGTCCCAGCCATGACCGAAGTGGCGGCGCCGGTAACCGGTGGGTGACTGCTGTTCAGTGCGGGCGGACACCCCCTCCGGCAGGCGGCCACCCTCCGCCAGGCAGGCGTCCAGGTCCGGGTAGGGCGTGAAGTTGGTTGTGCGTTCGTACCAGGGGCTCTGCGGCGGGTGACAAAGCCCCGAGGAAGACTGCTTGACCGTGGCGCCAGCCATTGCCGGGATCAGCCCCAGCAAAAGCACCGCCACCAGGTTCCGACAGCGGACTGAAACCATGGATACTCCGGCAAAGACGGAGGGCTACATCATTGCCGCCCCCTCTGACAGACCATTCTACGGTCATGTACGCCTGGCGTCACCTCGCAGGCCGGATTCTGTATCAGGATCCTGACCACCACCCCGGCAGCAGGGCGCGATTCACCGGCTTCAGAAAGCGGTCGTCAATCAGCCAGATCACACCCTGGTCCTCCGGTGTGCGGATCACCCGGCCGGCGGCCTGGGCCACTTTCTGCAGGCCGGGGATGCGGTAGGTGTAGTCATAGCCGGCGCCAAAGCGGGCCTCCAGCCGTTCCCTGAGCACCTCATGCCAGGGATCGAAGGGCGGCAGGCCCAGGGTGGCCACAAAGGCGCCGATCAGCTGTTCCCCGGGCAGGTCGATGCCCTCGCTGAAGACCCCGCCCAGCACGGCGAACGCCACCGCCGGCTCGGATTCCTGAAAGGCAGACAGAAACGCCTGACGGGCCTCCGGCCCCATGCCTGGTGCCTGCCGGCGCTGGGGGATATGCGGGGCCTGTTCCGCAAGCCGGTCCGCCACCTGCCTCAGGTAGTCGAAACTGCTGAAGAAGGCCAGGTAGTGGCCCGGACGTTCCCGGTACTGCCGGGCGATCAGGCCGGCGATGGGGCTCAGCGAGGCAGCCCGGTCCGGTTTGCGGGTGCTGATCCGGGGCGTGAAGTTAACCTGCAGCTGTTCTGCCCGGAAGGGGCTGGGCAGTGAGGTAAACCGGGTGTCTTCCGGCAGGCCCAGCAGGTCCCGGTGGTAGACCCCCGGGCTCAGGGTGGCGGAGAACAGCAGTACCGGGCCGGCGCTTTCGAAACGGGGCGCCAGGAAATCCGCCGGTATCAGGTTCTGGATACTGACACTGGCCCGGCCCCGGCCAGGCCGGTGGAACTGGCACAGGGAGTGGTCGCCGAACTGCTCCGCCAGCGTCAGGCCGCCCACGCTCTCGAACAGCAGCTGCTGCAGGGCCAGGTCCGGCGGATTGTCCGCCAGGTAATCGGACAGGGCCGAGTTCAGCCCCTGCAGGGCCCCGGGCAGACGGGCCGGCAGGGCCTCCAGAAAAACCGGCTCACTGGCGGCACTTTGCTGCTCCCGCACCAGCTCCTGCCAGGCCCTGGCGACCCGGTTCATGGGGCCCTTGAGGGGTTTGGGCGCGGTCTTCCTTGCCCTCAGCAGGCGCTGCTGGTCCAGCCGCACCGAGTACATGCCCCGGGCCCGGTCCACCAGGTTGTGGGCCTCGTCCACCAGCAGGCTGGCCCGCCACTGGTTCTGGTTCACCAGGGCATGCAGCAGAGCGGACTGGTCAAACATCCGGTTGACGTCCGCCACCACCAGATCACACCAGCGGGCCATCTCCTGGGCCAGGAAGTAGGGGCAGATGTCGTGCCCGGCGGCGATGGCGGCCAGCCGGTCCCGGGTCAGCGGCTCCGTGACCTGCGCGGCCTCCGCCCGGGCATCCGGCAGGCGGTCGAAGAAGCCCCGGGCGAGCGGGCAGGAGTCGCCATGGCAGGCCTTGTCCGGGTGTTCGCAGGCATGGTCCTTGGCCACCAGTTCCAGGGTGCGCAGTGGCAAAGAGCCTGGCTGTTTCTGCCTGAGAAGATGAACCGCACCCACCGCCATCTGCCGGGCGGTATTGCGACAGGTGAGGTAGAACAGCCGGTCCTGCTGCCCCGCGGGCATGGCCATCAGCGCCGGGAACAGGGTACCCAGGGTCTTGCCAAGCCCGGTGGGGGCCTCCAGCAGCAGGCGGCGGGACTGCACCGCGTTGCGGTAAACGGTTTCGGCGAGCCGGCGCTGGCCGGCGCGGAAGTCCGGAAACGGAAATTCCAGCCGGGCCAGATGCCGGTCCCGGTTCTGCCGGTGGGTTTCTTCCTGTTCCGCCCAGGCCCGGTAGGCGCTGCACAGGGCTTCCAGCTCCTGCCAGAGTTCCTCCGCCGTGGCGGTCCCGGTAACCGGAGACTCCCGGTCCCGCCCGGTGTCATAGTAGACCAGCGACAGGGTAAGGATCTGGCGCCCTTCCTGCCGGCACAGCAGGGCGCCGTAGGCCCGCAACTGGGCCCGGTGCAGGGCACGCTGGTGGTCACGGATCCGGGACAGGTCGCCCCGGTGAGTCTTGATCTCTTCCAGCAGGCCCTGGTGGGAATTGTAGAGGTCAGCCCGACCGGACAGCTGCAGCCCCTGGCACTCGCCGGTCAGCAGGTACTCACTCTGGTACCCATGGCCACGCCGGGACTGGACCGCCTGGTGTCCGGCGATGCCCTCCTCAGAGCTGGGCGCCGGGGTGTAGCGAAAGTCCAGGTCGCCCCGGCGGGCGGCAAACTCGCAGAGGGTGCGTACCGCGACCCTCACGTGCCGCCTTCCCGCCAGCGCACGTAGCAGACCCGGGCTGCGATCCCCTGTTGGCGGAAAAAGGCCAGCCACCGGCGCTGGTGGTCCTGCAGACGATCACCCGGGCCCTTCACCTCGATCATCTCGTAGCGCCTTGCCGGCTCCGCCTCATCCGGCAGGAAGCGGATCAGGTCCGGAAAACCGCTGCGGTGCTCCTTCAGGTTGTGGAGCAGGCGACGGAACAGCGCCTCCAGGTGCGCCGGCGGTATACAGTCCAGCGCCAGTGTCAGCAGGTCCTCGCTGATCACCTGCCAGTTCACAAAGGGGTTGGCCAGGCCCTGCTTGGCACGGCAGGTCTCGACAATGACCTGGCGGTAGCCGCCGTCCCACAGGCATGCCAGGCTGTGCTCCAGCAGCGCCTGCCGGCGGGGCACGAAATCCTCCCGGGTCAGGTCCGCGGGGCCGACGTGAAAGGGATGGAAGAAGGCCCCCGGCACCGGGGCGAAGATCACCTCCCAGCACAACAGGCCGAACAGGGCATTGACCAGGGTGTTCTCCACGTAGAAGACCGGCTGGTGGTCCTGCCACAGGTGTTGCTGTGCCGCCAGCTCCACGGGCACGCCGGTTCTGGGCAAAGTGACCACAAATTCCTCCGGCACCGGCTCGACCGGCAACTCCGGTGCGGGTTCGCCCACCTTGCGGGCCAGCCGCCGGAGGATCCGCGCCAGCCCCTGGGCCTCGGCGTCGCTGAGTTCGGGGGAGTGCCAGTCGCGGGCAATGGCCCAGGCCTCGTCAAAGCGTTTCATGCGCTCCAGCAGCCGCAGTTGCTTCAGGCGCGCCTCGCGGTGGCTGCTTTGGGCCAGTGCCTCCAGGGCCAGCGCCCGGTTGCCCTGGCGCTCCGCCTGGCGGCCCAGCTCCAGCAGCAGGCGGTCGCGGCGGCTGGTGAGCCAGGCATTGTCGGTGGGCCCGGGCACCTCGGGCCAGACTTCCTCCGCCGCAGCCCCGGCATCCAGCTGCTCCCGGCAGTGGTGCATCAGCAGATAGCCGTCCACCTCGCTGCGGCACTGAAAGGCGCGGGAGCCGGGCGTAAAGGGCACCTGCTCATACTGCTGGTAGCCCAGCTCCACCAGCACGAAATCAGACCAGGACTGGCGCAGGTTACCGAAGAACATCAGCCGGACCCGATCGAACAGCGGCATGTGGCACAGCCGGATCAGGCTGTGCCGGAACCCGGGCAGCCAGTGGGCCAGCTCGACGGTGTCTGCCAGCGCTTCGCCCAGCACCGACCGCAGGCGCACCTTGGGCAGGGACGCCGGATGCCCCCGTTCAGCAAGCAGGCTTGCAAAGGCCGGGCGCAGCTCCGCCAGGGTGAACAGCCGGAACAGGTCATCCTGGGTGACCTGCTGCACCGGCCCGACCCAGCCGCCCGCCAGCAGGTCCTCCAGTGCCACCGCCTCGGGCTGGGGCAACTCGGGATAGCGCAGCTTGTCAGCGCGGAACAGCTCGCCGGTGCGCATCACCATGCGGGTCAGCAGGGCCCGGGCCGCCACCGGCAGCGCCAGAAACCGGGCCAGCGCCGCACGCTCTTCCGGCGTCAGCAGGTCGCTGTGGTGGTCGGCCACCCAGCGCACCACCGTCTCCATATTGCAGAGATAGTACAGCGGGTCGTCAAGGTCGGCCGTTGCTGGCGGAATCACCGGTTGGTCAGCAGTCATGGCGGAGGGGGTACTTCCCGGAGGTGGACTTCAGCCGTCCACTGTACGATGACAGCCCGCGCCACACAATTAACAGGGTTAATACGCCGCGGATGGACCCTGGCCGGCGGCGGGCAAACCCGACCCCATGGACTGCCCCTGCGGGAATTTTCCGGTAACCTGTACCCTGACCGCCACAGGACCTGAGCCAAGCTGTATGCCCGAGAGCAACATCCAACCCGGCTTCCACGCCATCCACGCCAATCACCTGGAGGACCTGCGCCGGGCGGTGGTGTACCTGTGCCGGCAGACCCCCATGCCGCCGCTGGAGAGCGAAACCTTCCTGGTGCAGAGCAATGGCATCGCCCAGTGGCTGAAGCTGGCGCTGGCGGAGAAACGCACCGGGGATGGCCGCGAGGGCGGGCTGGGCATTGCCGCCGGCATGGACTTCCTGTTCCCCGCCCGGTTTATCTGGCAGGCCTACCGTGCGGTACTGCCGGACGGGGAAGTGCCGGAAACCTCGCCCTTCGACAAGCGCCGGCTGGTATGGCGCCTGTACCGGCTGCTGCCGCAACTGGTTCATGGCGATGACGCCTTTCTGCCCCTGGCGCGGTTCCTGGAAGGGGCCGACCCGGACCTGCGGGCGTTCCAGCTGGCGGAGAAGGTGGCGGACCTGTTCGACCAGTACCAGGTGTTCCGGGCCGACTGGCTCAGCGCCTGGGAACAGGGCCGGGAGGTGATGATCACCGCCCGCGGCGAACAACAGGCGCTGGACACCGAAACCCTCTGGCAGCCACGGCTGTGGCAGGCCCTGGTGGCGGATGTGGGCGAACTGGCCCACACCAGCCGCTCCCGCATCCACACCCGCTTTATCGAACAGGGCACCCGGGGCACGCCTCCGGCCAACCCGCAGCGGCTGCCCGGGCGCATCGTGGTGTTCGGCGTGTCGTCCCTGCCCCGTCAGGCCCTGGAGGCGCTCTACATCCTCAGCCGGTTCAGCCAGGTGGTGCTGTGCGTGCACAACCCCAGCCAGTACTACTGGGCGGACATCATCAGTGACCGGGACCTGCTCAACGCCCGGCGCCGGCGGGGTCGTGAGCACCCCGCCCTGGCCGGCGTCGCCGACCCCGACCAGCTCCACCAGCATGCCAACCCGCTGCTGGCGGCGTGGGGTAAGCAGGGGCGGGACTACATCCGGCTGCTGGACGAGTTCGACGACCCGCAGCAGTACCAGGACCATTTCCAGACCCCGGACAACCGCATCGATATTTTTTCCGACCACGGTGACCCGGACGCCCCCTGCCTGCTGCACCAGTTGCAGAACGATATCCACAACCTGACGCCGCTGCGGGAAATCCGCGACCAGCAGCGCACCCTGGACCCGGCCCGGGACCATTCCCTGGCCTTCCACGATGCCCACAGCCCCCAGCGGGAGGTGGAAATACTCCACGACCAGCTGCTGGCCGCCTTCAACGCCGACGCCACCCTGCGGCCCCGGGACGTGATCGTGATGGTGCCGGACATCAACGTCTATGCGCCCCATATCCAGGCGGTGTTCGGCCGCCACGACGCGGGCAGCACCCGGCACATTCCCTTTACCATCTCCGACCAGGGCCAGCGCCACCACGAACCGGTGCTGATCGCCCTGGAAACCCTGATGGGGCTGCCCGGCAGCCGGTTCTCGGTGAGCGAGATTATCAGCCTGCTGGAGGTGCCCGGCATCCGCCAGCGCTTCGCAATCGACGAGGAGGACATTCCCCTGGCCCGGCGCTGGGTGGAAGGCGCCAATATCCGCTGGGGCCTGCACCGCCAGCAGCGGGAAAGCCTGGAGCTGCCCGGCGACCTGGCCCGCAACACCTGGCAGGCGGGGCTGCGGTCCATGCTGCTGGGCTATGGCATGGGGGACGACGAGCCCTGGTCCGGGG
>JBMCIH010000025.1:0-10606 GCA_048617055.1 Marinobacter sp.
AGGGCCGGCAGGACTTTCACGACCAGAACCAGGTGATCACCGGCATCGCCTCCAGCTCCAACTACATGCTGAACTGCAGCGAGCCGGTGACCACCCTTGAGGACCTGGAGGGCAAACGGCTCCGGTCGTCCGGCTCCCAGTGGTCCCGCTGGGCCGAGAAGTTTGGCGCCAGCCCGGTGACCCTGTCCGGTAATGAGGCCTATGAAGCACTGGATCAGGGCGTGGTGGACTGCGTGGTGATCTCAGCTCCGGACCTGGAGAACCTGGGGATTATCGAAGCCACAACGGACATCACCACGGACCTGCCGGGCGGTGTCTTTGCCGGCGCGGCAATCACCAATACCAACCGGGATACCTGGCGGAGCCTGACCGACGGGCAACGCACCGCGGAGATCCCCTGGGTCTATCACCAGCGGGAAGCGGAAGTGCTAGAGCGTGCCCGGGACGAGCTGGGCATAGAGCTGCATACGGCGTCCGGCGAACTGAAGGAAGCGACCCAAAAGTTCATTCGCGAGGATATGGACGCCATCGCCCGATATTATGAGGACAAGCATGATGTGGAGAATGCTGCCGGGATGCTCGAGGATTTCCGGCCGGTCCTGGAGAGATGGGTCGAGCTGGTGAAGGATGTGGACAACCAGGAGGAACTGGCCGAGCTCTACTGGCAGGAAGTCTTCTCCAAAGTGGACCCGTCCAGCCACGGTCTTTAACCCGGTAACAGGGATTGGCAGAAACAAAAAAGCCCTGGCCATGGCCGGGGCAATTATTTTTGGGTGGTTTATTGTTGGTTGATGTGCTCAGCCCATCAGCCCGGGCAGACCTCCTGCGCCATGGCCGGTATAGCCGAACTCATCAATGTCCACACCCAACATGTTGGCGATGGACACCAGCAGCTTGGTGTGGGCGTCGCCGTCGAAGTTCAGGTAGCGGCCGGTTTCGAGTGCGCCGCCGGCATTGCCCGCCAGGATGAAAGGCATGTTGCGGTGGTCGTGGGCGTCACTGTGGCCGAGTTCGGAGCACAGGAAGATCACAGAGTTGTGCAGCAGAGTGTTGCCGTCGGTGTCGGTCCGGCTGGCCAGGTTTTCCACCAGGTAGCGGAACTGTCGCATATGGTACTGTTTGTACTTGACGAACTTGTCCGCAATATCACCGTTAGCCTGCCCGAAGTGGGAGGTATCGTGATGGCCCTGGTCGATGCCTTCCACCCGTAACGGGCTGACCGGGTGGGACCACACCAGGGTGGCCACGCGGGTCATGTCACAGGCGAACGACTGGGTGATCAGGTCCATCTGCAGGCGGCCAATGGTTTCGTAGTGCTCGTCCAGGTGGATCTTGGGCGGGTAGCCGTTCCAGTCCGAGGGTACGGTAAAGCCTTCGGAGTTGAATCCGGAGGTGTTGCACACACCGGCGCTGGACCCGTTGCTCAGTATCCGCTTTTCCACCTCACGGATGCTGTCGGTGTGGAACTCCAGTTTCTCCCGCTCGCTGGCGCCAACCTTGTTGTTCAGGGCGCGGATTTCCGCCAGCATCTGGTCAAGGATACTGCGCTTGCGCCGGTCGCTGACCGGCACATTGCCCGGGTCCTGGCCTCCGAAGATATTGTCGAAGGCATTCAGCGGGTTGTCGTTGGGTGTGATGGGTACATTGCCAGTGGAGAAGCTTGGCACGTTGCCCGCACCGTTCTGGAAGGTGGCGTGAACCCCCAGAGTGATGCCCCGGAAGGGGGTTTCCTGGCCGAGCCGCTGGGCCAGGAAGTAGTCCAGCGACTCGGCGTTGTTACCTGTGAGTACCTTGGCCACGCCACCTTCGTGTGTGTGTCCACCTTCGTACATGTTCAGGCCACTGGTGAACACGCAGTGCTCCCGGATGGGGTCCAGCGGACTGGTCATGTCGTTCAGCTGGAAGTCGAACTCGCTGCCGCTGGGATGAAAGCGCTCAGGAATACAGCCGTCGGGAATGAAGACGAACACTGCGCGCTTGGGGGCCCCGGATTGCTGGGCCATGGCCACCCGTGCCCAGGGCAGGGTGGCCAGTGGCGCCGCAAGTGCGGTGCCACCGAGGGTTTTCAGAAACTGACGTCGATTGGATTTCATTGGAAAAACTCCTTGTCTTACCGGCGCAGTGTGAACGTTTGCAACTGGGTCAGGCCGACCATCAGTTCCTGCAGGTCGTAGCCGCTGTTGGCGAAAATCATGTTCAGGTTGTCCAGGGTGTTGTCATCGCTGTCGGTCTCGATGTAACCGCGGGCAAACCTGTAGAACTGCTTCGACATACAGCTCTTGAGGCTGTCGGTCTCTACCAGCACCTGCTGCATTTCGCGGACACCGTCGTAGCTTGCGGAGCTCTCCTCCAGCAGGCTCTCAAGCCCATGAATTTCGCCATAGGTATCCACTGGCTTGCCGTTGTCGGAGGTGCGGTAGCCGCCGGCACCGTCAAAGGCCTCAAAGCCGAACCCTACGCCGTTGATGTAGAGGTGACAGGTCTGACAGTCCTCACCGCCGGTGCGGGCCGCGAACCGCTCGCGGGTGGTCTGGGTCGGGTCCGGTGCCGGGCCGGTGGTGTCCAGATCTTCCGGAGGTGGCGGAAGTTCCTGACACATCAGGCGGCTGCGCACGAAGTTACCCCGGGGAATCGGCGCTGATTCGTTGGCGTGGCCATGGGACGCCATGACCGCGCCCAGTGCCAGCAAACCGCCCCGGGTGCCGGTGGTATCCTCAACCCGCTGCAGTTCACCGCCGGTAACGCCGGGCAGCTCGTAATACTCCGCCAGCGCCTCGTTGACGAACACGTAGTCAGCCGTGAAGAGCTCTTCGAAGCTGCCTGTGGAGTCGAAGACCACGTGGCTGACGAAGGCCCGGAGCTCCCGGTGCATGGCATCCCTCACTTCGCTGTTGAAGCGGGGGAACAGCTCCGGATCCTTGCTGCCCATGGAGGCGGGGTCGGACTCCAGCCATTGCTCCGCAAAGTGACCCAGGTGGGTCCGCGCCTTGTCGGACTTGAGCAGCCGGCGGGCCTGTTCTTCCAGTTGCTCCGGGGTGCTCAGCTGATCGGCTTCCGCTGCCGCCAGCAGGCTGTCATCCGGGATGGTGCCCTGGTAGATAAAGGAGAGCTGGCTGGCCACCTCATAGGGTGTCAGCTCATATTCGCCGCTTCCGGTCTGTTCACCCAGCTCGCTGATGTAAAGGAAGTTGGGGGACACCAGCATCGCGGTGACCACCGCTTCCATGCCCTCGTCGAAATCCCCTTCCTCTTCGAACATGGCCACGTAGGCCTGGCGCTCATCATCGTTGAGGGGCCGGCGGAACGCTTTCAGACCGAAGGTTTCGACAAACTCGTCGGCGCAGCCGTCACTGTCTGCCTCACAGGGCAGAAGCTGGTCCCGGCGATCATTGATGGCACGGGCGGCGATGGTCTCGGCTGCCTTCAGGTACTCGTCCAGGTGCCGGGACGACACATGGTTCTTGGAGGCGTTATTGTTGAATCCCTCTACCCGGGATTCTGACGGGAAGTTCTCGGTCAGCCGGGACGCATCCACAGCCACCAGGTCACGCACCGCGTTGGTGTAGTGGTAGCGGGTCAGCAGGTTGAGCTGGCGTGGCCCTGCGGTTTCGTTCTCCAGGGCGATGTCGTCGCCGTTACCTGCATCCGGATCCTCGTCACCCCAGATATTTTCGGCGATGTGCCCGCCAACTGCTTCGGCGCATTCGCCCTCACAGCGGCCGCTGTTGCCCAGGGGCATGGTGCGGTCGATGTAGTCCACCAGAGAATCCAGGTCTCCCCGGCTGGTCACGGAAACGCCGGTGGCGCCGCCGGTGCCGTCGGCGCCATGGCAGGACGCACACTGGGCGGCATAGATCTCACCGCCATCGGGCAGGTCCGCGCCGCCGTCATCGCCGACGCCATTGCCCGGGTCGGAGCCGTTATCGCCGCCGTCGCCGTTTTCATTGTCATCACCGGGATCCTGACCATTGTCATCGTCGCCGGGATTGTCATTGCCGGAGTCGTCGTCACCGCCCATGTCGTCGTCCGGCTCTACGGTGACGATGACATTGCTGGATGACGGGGAGGGCACACTGTCATTGACGGCAATCACCCGGTAGCTGTAATTGCCTTCGCCGTCCACCTCGTCGACCCACTGGGTTTCATTGGCCTCCGCGACGCCGCGCGTCTGCCAGTAGCCACCGCCTTCACGACGCTTGATGACGAAGCCGGTCTCGTTGTCACTCAGGTCCTGCCAGCTCACGGTGACGCCATTGTTGCTGACGGTATAGGTGGCATCGACGATCTCGGGAGCAGACGGAGCCAGACCAGCCTGAACCGGCATCAGGTTGTCGCCGTTGTCGCCACGTATGGCAGCGAACGACAGGTTGAAGTAGACCGGTACGGTGCGGCCGATGGTTGACAGACCGGCCAGGTTGCGCAGGGCCTCGATACCGCCGATCAGTTCGAATTCACCCGCTTCCACCATCACCGGCCGGGCAGTGCGAACCGCCACCCGGTTGTCGGTGGTACGGATGACCAGCACATCGGCGGTGGTGTCCTCGCGGATGCCGTTCATGCTGAGGCGGCCGTCCAGGGTCATCATGGTGGACTCGCCCGGCTCGAGCGCTGTGACCGCGTTCATTTCCACCTGGGTGGTGAAGTAGAGAGTGGGCAGCAGCTCACTGGCGAACAGGTGATCACGCATACGCTGGTCGCGCACGCCGATGTTGGTGTCCACGGTGTTCAGGTCGATGGCCAGCGTGGCCTGGCCACTGGTGTCCACGAACGCTTCCAGGTTCTCGAAGGTCTGAGTCTCCGCTACGTCAGTGTTCTTGACGGTAACGAAGGATAAGTCCGATTCGGCGCCGTTAAGGGACCAGCCCATAACCGGCTTTTCTGATTCACGGTCATCGGGGGCGCCGTCTTCCGGCGGTTCACCGCCCTGGTCCGGCGTGTCGTCTTCCACGGAGGAGGTGCAGCTTTCACCATTGAGGAAGAACACCACCGGCAGGTTGCCGGAGGGGCTTTCCAGGTTGAAGCCGAAGTCGAACTGTTCTCCGGCGGCGACCTTGCCGTTGTAGCCGGCATCGATCACGCCAACCTGCTGGCCTTCCTGTTCGAAATGGCCTTTCCACAGCTGGGTGATCTTCTCGTTGCCCGGGAACCGCCAGGCCAGGTCCCATTGCTCCATGCCGGGGCCGTTGTACTGGACCACGACCTGATGGGTGGCCCCCGCGCCCCAGTTGTTGGTTTCCTGATAGTCCACGGTACAGAGCTCATTGGCCAGCACAGCATTACTGGCCATCGCCCCCGCGGTGAGTGTCAGCAGTTTGAATAAGGGTTTCATAAAAGCCTCTCTTTACGGTGTCGGGAGCTCGTCGGCTTCGAAAAACAGGGCGAAGTCCACTGGAACGGCGATGCTGATCGAGGTCAGGCCAGCCACTTCCCGAAGTGCTTCAACCCCTCCATCGAGGCCAAACTGATCCGCCGTGATAATCAGCGGCTGTGCACTGCTGACGAGGAACCGCTGATCGCCCAGCCGCTGTACCCGCAGCCGGCTGTCGAGTTCGCGGGACTCGCCGCCGATCTCGATGGTTGCCGGGGTTTCGAGGGTCATGACTTCGCCCTCTGTCAGGCCCAGCACCTGGGTCAGGGTGTCGCCAAGCTCGATGGCAACCATGGCATTGGGCGTCCGGGCGGTATTGAACAGCATCTGCCGCATCCGCTGGTTGCGGATGTCGATACCGGTGTCGACACTGTCGAGGTCAATGTTCAGGCTGGCGGTGCCGTCCTGCGAGACCGAGCCGGAGAGTTCGCCGAAACGGTGGCTCTCCACCACATGAGTGTTCTTGGTGGTGACAAAGCCTAGGTAGGAATCCGCAGTGTCCAGTGACCAGGCGGTGGGTTCTTCGGGGTCCTGACCGGGCTCGTCATCGCCGGCGTCGGGGTCATTACCCCCGGTGTCGCCGGCGTCGTCACCCCCGCCCGGGTTGCCCGGCGGCTGGTCGTTGTCATCGCCATCGTCCACCGGTGGCTCTTCCGGTTCTTCGGGCTCATCCGGCGTACCCGGCTCTTCCGGCTCCATCGGCTCGTCATCACCGGGGGCGCCGCTGCAGGGCTCGCCATTGAGATAGAATTCGCTGGGCACCTCACCGGAGGGATTGCGGACATTAAAGCCGAACTTGATCTCGAGGCCTTGGCTGAGACGGGCGTTCCAGTCCAGGTTCTCGACCGTGACGTCAGCGCCGTCCTGGCTGTGGGAGACATTGAAGATCGAGTCGATCTCTTCCTGCCCCGGGAACTCCCAGCCCAGCTCCCAACCCCGGACCTCGGGTCCGTTGTAGGTCAGCTGGACCCGGTGCACGGCCCCGGTCTGCCAGCTGTGCTGGATCTTGTAGTCGACATCACAGAGCGAGTCGGCTGCCGCCGTGCCGGTCAGCGCACTGCCGCACAACAGCAGGGCCAATCTGGATTTAGTCTTCATAGCACACGTTTTTAATCCTGTACCTGATGGTTAAACACGACTATCCCGCAGGGCGGGTAGCTAAAAGGTGGCCCGTACGACGCAACCGGACATCGGAACAATGAGTTACTGCTTCAGCACTGCTACTGCTGAGTGCAAACAGGGTCACGGAGCCCAGGCTCCTACCAGCGGACCGGACGGCGACGGCCGGGCCGGTCAATCACAAAGCGCTTGAAAGGTTCCAGGAACAGCTTGAAAACCAGCAGCATCAGCAGGCAGGTACTGCTGAGCATGAGGAAGTAGAACGCCAGGATGTTCTCCATGCCGGTGGTAAAGTTCAGCGACCGGGCAATGCCCAGTACCAGCGGAAAGCCCCACGAGATAATGGAAATGCTGGAGAAGGTGAACATCATGGCCTTCTCGTCCACCGTGACCCGATAGAAGAGATGGTGTCCCACGTTGCGGTCGTGAATCGGGAACACCTTGCTATGCAGGAAGAAGCCATTGGCGGTGAGCACCAGCACGATAACCACCTTGGCCCAGACCTTGGGGTTGCCAAGCAGTTCAGGGTCGCACTGCCAGTACAGCCACAGAAAGGCCAGGCCGGTCAGCCAGAGAATGGTGAGGCCGATACTGACCAGACGCGCGATAAAGTGGAACAGCACCAGTTTTTCGGGGGTGATGCGTTCCAGATAGAAGTAGCGGAAAGCGATGATATCGAGGGTCAGGGCACCTCCGACACCGAAGGCGAGCCCCACGAGGTGGCCTGCAATAAACAGGGTTTTCAATGCCTCAACGGACGGTAGTTCCATTACTCCGTTTCCTTACGATCTCTCCCAGGGGGTCCGGTACGTCCTGCTCCGGGTTTGCCGTCTGTCGCTTAAGTTAAAAACTTTTTAGTATCTGTGACAGATACTTACGAGACGGCTTTATTATCCGCGACGAGTATAGGGTTCTGGGGCAGAGTACGAACAGGGGCAAAAGCAAAGGCTGTGAGATATATCAAGAGGAACGTGAGGAACGGTGCTTCAATCTGCACCCGGGCAGCGTTTATTGTCGTTCAGGTGTGCAACTAACCTGTCGCCAACAGCGACGCCAGCCTTTTCGAAGAAGCCGGCATTCATCTCCAGTACCTGACGATACGGTACCCCGGGTGACCAGCTGGGGCACTCGCTGGCGTTTTCAGTATCACAGGGTTCCATGGTGTCGAGGGCGAGAATCTGCCCATCCCCGTCAAGCCAGGCGATATCCAGGGGAATGCGGGTGCGGTGCATCCAGAAACCCGCCGAGCCGGGCCGGCGGCTCTGGTAGAAAAACAGCATGCCGCCGTGTTCGGGCAGGCTGGTACGTTCCATCAGACCCAGGCGACGCTGACCGGGAGTGACGGCGTGTTCCAGTTCAACAGCAATCTGTTCAGACCCGGTAACCAGACAGCCCTGATAGCTTTCCAGGAACTGGGGCGGGGTGGCCCGGGCGCAGGCGGCCAGGGTGGCCAGCATCAGCAGGATCGCACACCACCGCCGGGGTCTGAACAGTCGCCGGAGAGTCATGGCTTGAGCCGGTACCCGGTGCGGAAGATCCAGCGGATCAGCAGCATGCACAGGGTCAGAAACATCAGGATCATGCCGACACTGATGCCCACATGAATGTCCGACACCCCGTAGAAGGCCCATCGGAAACCGGAAATCAGGTAGACCACGGGATTGAACAGGCTGATGGCCTGCCATACCTCCGGCAGCATATCGATGGAATAGAAGGTACCACCCAGGAACACCAGCGGCGTCACGATCATCAGGGGGACAATCTGCAGCTTTTCGAAGCCGTCTGCCCAGACCCCGATGATAAAGCCGAACAGACTGAAGGTGATAGCGGTCAGTACCAGGAACGAGATCATCCAGAACGGATGCAGCACGCTGTAGTCGACGAACAGCCGTGCCGTGGCCAGTATGATCAGACCCAGGATAACGGACTTGGTGGCGGCCGCGCCCACATAGCCGATGACCACTTCCACGAACGACACCGGCGCTGACAGCACCTCGTAAATGGTACCTGAGAACCGGGGCATATAGATGCCGAAGCTGGCGTTGGAGATACTCTGCATCAGCAGGGTGAGCATGATCAGTCCGGGGATGATGTAGGCGCCGTAGCTGATGCCGTCGATGTCGCCCATCCGGGATCCGATGGCTGAGCCGAACACAACGAAGTACAGCGATGTGGAGATCACCGGCGAGGCGACGCTCTGCATCAGGGTCCGCCACATGCGGGCCATTTCAAACTTGTAGATGGCCAGTATGCCATACAGGTTCATAGACTCTCTCCAGTTCTGGCTCGGCGGGGCTCAGTGATGATGGACCAGGCCCACGAAGATTTCTTCCAGGGAGCTTTCCCGGGTCTGCAGGTCGCGGTATTCCACGCCCAGTTCCCCCAGGGTGCGCAGCAGCAGCGCCACCCCGGCCTGTTCCTGCTGGCTGTCGAAGGTATAGATCAGTTCATAGCCGTCGTCTGACAGCTCAATGGGCTGGTCCGCCAGTTCCGGCGGCAGCTCCTCCAGCGGCGACTGCAGGTGCAGGCGCAGCTCCTTGCGGCCAAGCTTGGACATCAGGGTGGCCTTGTCCTCCACCAGAATAAGCTCGCCGTTGCGGATCACGCCGATGCGGTCCGCCATTTCCTCGGCTTCCTCGATATAGTGGGTGGTGAGAATGATGGTGACACCGCTTTCCCGCAGCTTGCGGACCATTTCCCACATGTCCCGCCGCAGCTCCACATCCACGCCGGCGGTGGGCTCGTCCAGGAACAGGATATCCGGCTCATGGGACAGGGCCTTGGCGATCATCACACGACGCTTCATGCCGCCGGACAGGGACATGACCCGGTTGTTGCGCTTGTCCCACAGGGACAGCTCCCGCAGCACCTTCTCGATATGGGCCGGATTAGGCGGCTTGCCGAACAGCCCCCGGCTGAAGCTGACGGTGTTCCAGACCTTCTCGAACGAATCGGTGTTGAGTTCCTGAGGCACCAGGCCGATGGCCGACCGGGCTGCCCTGAATTCCCGGATGATATCGTGACCGGCCGCCTTTACCGTGCCGCTGGACGGGTTCACCAGCCCACAGATAATGCTGATCAGAGTGGTCTTGCCGGCGCCGTTGGGGCCCAGCAGGGCAAAGATCTCGCCTTTGTGGATCTCCAGACTGACGTTCTTCAGGGCCTGAAATCCATCGCCGTAGGTCTTGCTGAGGTTCTGGACTGATATATCCGGGTACACAGCGGATTCTCCATCAGCAGTTGGAAAAGTCGGGCATTTTCGCACGTTATACGCCGGCAAGGCACCCCGTAACGCCCCCTATAAAGACAAGCCCCGGTCCGAAGCGGTGGAGGTCAGTGCCCACCAGAGGCATAATGCGGGTCCTGCGGCCAGCCGTCGGCCGCATTATCTGAGTTCCCCCTTGCCGTCGGAGTTGCCATGGTTCGTGGAGTTGTGGTGTTACTGCTGATCCTTCTGCTGGCTGCGACCATGGTCCTGGGCCTCCGGTGGGCAGCCAACCGGCCGGCCGACGAGCCGGAAAGCTCTTCCGGCGAAACCTGCCGGCCCCTGACGGAGGACTGCAGCTGGCGGACCGACAGTGGCACCGCCACCCTGACCATGACACCCGGGGAAGGGGACGAGATGCTGCTCGAACTGACACTGCCCGGGGCGGCGGAAAAACCGGTGATCCTGCTGACCGGCGAGAGCATGTACATGGGCGAATACCCGCTGCTGCTGTCCGGAACCGGGGAATCGGGCCAGTACCGGGTCCGGTTTGTACCTCCGTTCTGTTCCACCGGCGACGACATGGTGTGGCGTGTGAGCCTGCAGGACAGGGATAAAACACTGGCGCCGCCGTTCAGAATTCTGTTCAGCCCCTCGGAAGCCGGCTGACCCATCAGCAGGTGGGCATGGTCTGAAGCGCCAGCCGCCGCCGTATTCGCCGGGACAGACCGTCGATGCCGATATTGAGCAGTGCCGTCACCAGGATCAGGAGCATGGCCCGGTCGAACTGGAGGTTCTGGATGGCGCTGTCGACGTAGAAGCCCAGGGTGTAGATGCCCAGGATGCCCAGAATGGCCGTCTCCCGCATGATGATTTCCCAGCGATAGAACCGAAACGCCAGGAACGAGGGGTAC
>JBMCIH010000026.1:0-10598 GCA_048617055.1 Marinobacter sp.
GCCACAGTACTGACCGGGGCAGATATGGCTGACCCAGGGCAAGGTGCCGCTGACCCGGTATCCACCCGGTACCTTCTTTGCTTTCAATGCCATCTTCTCGATGCCGGTGAGGGCCTTCATCGGATTGGACAGGGCGGTGCCCCCAAAGCTCTGGCCGGCAGCATGGTCCTGCAGTCGCTCCAGCAGAGCCGGGTTTCCGGACTGCTCCATGTAGAGTCCACAGACATCGTGGCACCAGGTCATGAAGCCGGTGGAACCACAATGTCGGCTGATTTCCTGCATGTTCGACAGGGCCAGGCCGAAGCGCCTCCCGTGTTGGTCCAGGTGGGTAGCGAAGGCGCCAGCCTGGCCCAGGTCTGCCATGATGTCAGTCGGGTAATAACCTTCATGATCGATGCGGTAGGCGTTGGGCGCCAGCTGTTCGCGGGCAACCCGGGCGACCTCGGCCTGCACCATGGCATCATCGGCCCAGGGGCTTAAAGGTGGGTTCGATACGGCGACGTTGGTCATGGCAGTTCTCTCCTCTTGGTCCTCGCCTCTGTGTAGGCCGGTTCAGTCCATCAGGCTGATGCTGAACGGGATCGGGTTGCGCATGGTGTTGGCCACCGGGGAGAAGTAGTTGGCGTGCTGCACGATCTCGTCCAGCTGTTCGCGGGTGGCATCGCCTTCCACCAGCACCTTGACGCGGATCTCCTGGAAACCCATCTGGTCGGGCTTCATTTCCGCGCCACCGGCACCCCAGGCCGCCGGGTTGCCGATATCCCCTTCCAGGAAGATCTCCAGTTTGCTGAGTTTTACCTGCTTCCAGGTGGCCACAGCGGTGATGCCCACGGCGAGGCAGCCGCCCAGACCGGACAGCACGATCTCGCCGGGTGCCGGCGCGGTATCTTCACCGAACAGGTGCAGGGGCTCGTCCACCACCACTTCATGCTGATTGACGTGGCTGATGGTCCGGTACTGGCCCTCGGTGACCGTATGGACCTTGTTGGTGCCCCGGGTGCCGGGGTTATTACGGCCCTTTTCGGCGAAAGCCAGCAGGCCTTCCCGGTCGATCGGCCGCAGGTAGGTGGAAACGGTTTCTGGCTTGGTGGGCGTTGCAGTGGTCATTGGCAGCTCTCCATTGGTTTTGATAACACCGCGTAGCCCGGGGCGGGCCCTGCGGTCGCCTGTTATGTCCAGAGCAGGAGCTGTGCCAGCTTCGAGAGGTTTGTTTTTAGCCCGCTAAAACAGTTGGTTACGTGTTCTTGGCTGACCGGCGGGAGACCGGGGGCGGGGAGTGTCGGACATTGTGCAGCTGACAATGTCCGACAATGTTCATCGTTGATCACGGCGTATTCGTCAGTTCGAGCTTGTCCAGCCGATGGCGGAACTGGCGTGCGCTCATGCCCAGCAATGCCGCTGCCCGGGTCTTGTTGCCGCCGGTCTGCTGTAGGGCATTCAGCAGTTGCTCTTCCTCGTCCTCCCTTACCCACTGGTAGGGTCGGGAAGACGTGGCGACCGGGGCTGGAGGCAGGCCGTGCGCCGGGATGCGGGTGCTGGCATGCCCATTGGTAGTTGCTATGTTTGATACGGCCGCCTGACTGACTTCCAGGTGCTTGTTAATCACCGATTCCTGACGCAGGATGCTTTCGATGTCGCTGACGCTGATGTTGCCGTCGAGTGCAATCAGAACCGCCCGTTTGATCACGTTCTCCAGCTGGCGGATATTGCCGGGCCAGTTGTAGCTTTCCAGCCGCTCCACCACACCCCGTCCAAACAGGGTGTAGCGACCGTATTCGCGATTGGCATTGAGCAGAAAATGCCGGGCCAGGATGCGAACATCGCCGGCACGCTCCCGCAATGGCGGCAGGTGAACCGGGAACACATTCAGGCGGTAGAACAGGTCGAGGCGGAAGCTGCCCTGGTTGACAGCCTCCTGCAGGTTCTTGTGGGTTGCCGTCACAATGCGCACATCCACCGGCACATCCCGGGTGCCACCGACCCGCTGGATGACCTGGCCCTCCAGAACCCGCAGCAGCTTGGACTGCAGTTCCATGCTGAGGTCACCGATCTCGTCCAGAAACAGCGTGCCGCCATTGGCCAGTTCGATCTTGCCCGGTTTGGTGGCCGTGGCGCCGGTGAAGGCCCCTTTTTCGTGGCCGAAGAGTTCGGACTCAAGCAGCTGTTCGGGGATGGCGGCGCAATTGATGGCCAGAAAGGGCTGGTCACAGCGGTTGCTGGTAAGGTGGAGAATCTGCGAGAAACGCTCCTTCCCGGTGCCGGATTCGCCGGTCAGCAGCACCGTGACCGGAGTATCCGCCACCCGGGTGATCTGCAGCAGGGCGTCCTTGACGGCGGCACTTTCCCCCAGGATGCCGTGGTTGTTCTGTTGCTGCTCCAGGGCCACTTTCAGCTCCTGGTTCTCCTCCCGCAGATGGCTGGTGCGCTGTTCGATCAGGTTGTTGATCTTGATGATCTGGGCGATGAAGGTGGCCAGTATACGCAGTATGACCAGGTCGGCATTGATGGCCCTGGGCCGCATCCGCAGGCGGTGTGCCGCCAGCACACCAACGGTCACGCTGCCATCCATGATGGGCACGGCGAGGTAGGAAACAATGCCTTCCGGCAGGGTTGCCCGGTCCACGGTCCGGAAGAGGAAACCGGGTTCCTGGTCGACATCCTGCACCACCGCCTGCTGTCCGGTTTTCATCACCTTGCCGGTAACGCCTTCCTCGAAACTGTACAGGCCCCGTTTGCGCTCCTCATCCGTCAGACCGTAACTGTATCGAATGGCCAGCAGGCCATCCCTGTCCGAAGGGAGCAGTACCCGGCCCCGGTTCAGACCAAGCATCTGGGACATCAGGCGCAGTGTGCCGGTGATGGCCACCCCGGGCGTGGCGGACTGACCGATCAGCCGGGCGGCTTCCTGCACAACGGTGAGGTCGGCAGCGCCGGTATCTATGGGAGCGTCGGTGGCCACGGTCGGTATGGGCTGGGTGTTCATGGTGTTCATCCCTCTGGCTGGCAACGACAAAAGCCCGCTCAGGGAGCAGGCTTGTTGCGGGTGCGGAAATTCAGGCGACGGCTATTCGACATGCCAGTTAAAGCGCTTTATGAGCAGGCCGCAGACGGTGTCCAGCCCGTAACCTATCAGGCCGATAACGAGGACAATCGCTGCCAGGGTGTCGTAGGCCAGAGTATCCCGGGCATCATTGATGGCGTACCCCAGACCGCTGGTAACCCCCAGGTATTCCGCCGGAACCAGCACCACCCAGGCGACCCCTACGGCAAGCCGGATGCCGGCCATGACATCGGTCATGATGGCTGGAAGGATGATCCGTCGCAGCATCTGCGGGCCTGAGGCCCCCAGGTTTTTCGCCACCTTGAACCAGTTCGGATCGATGCGGCGCACACCGTGTGCGGTGGAGAAGATGATCGGCCATACGGTGGCCATCACCAGCAGGAAAATGATGGCGGCATCCCAGGTGGCAAAGGCCAGTACCGCGATCGGCATCCAGGCCAGGGGGCTGATCATGCGCATGAACTGGAACGGCACGTTGGCGACTTTCATGGCGGTGCCCACGTAACCAATCAGAACCCCCACGGGGACGCCGATAACCACGCCCCAGAACAGGCCGATCACTACCCGGTAAAGGCTCGATGCAACGGTGGGCCAGATGTCACCGCTGACTACCAGGTCGTAAAGGGCGCTGAAGGTCGGGGCCGGGGCAAAATTGGCGAACGCCCACATGTCCGGGTCATTGGCAACCACATAGCCCCCCAGCCACCAGAGGGCAAGGAGTGTGGTGATGCCAATGGCCGGATAGCGAAGCGCGGCCAGCCAGCCGAACACGGGGCCGAGTGTGATCGTCGATCCGTTGGTGCCGGCAAGAACCTGCGTTGTCTGAGTGCTCATAGCTGGATGGCCTCCTCCCGCTCGAACGGGTTATCGGCGTTGAAGCCGGGGCCCTGCTGCCAGCCGGTGTGTTTCTCCATGGCGGCTTTCACAAAGCGGTAATCCACCAGGTCATCTGCGACAAAGTCTGCATCCAGGTCCTGCAGGAAGGTGGCGTCGCCACCCACCAGTGTGTTCTTCAGTTCGTTGACGATCAGCCGGGTGGCGGAGGGGTAGGGCCAGGGCTGGAAGTCGATTCGGCCACTGCCCCACTGGGGGTTCTGGATGGCGTCTGGTGTGGCGTAGCTATCCTCGTCGTACAGGGTCATGGCCCGTTCGACAATCTCGGCTTTCATGGGCAGGTAGCCCTTGCCATCCTTGGACAGCATGCGGGCCACCTCCGCCTTGTTCTGCTGTGAGTAGATCTGCGCCCGGACGATGGCGTTCATCACTTTCTGGCTCCACTCCGGGTTGGCATTCACCTGCTTCTCGTTCATGCACACTACGCAGCAGGGGTGGTTTTTCCACATGTCTCCGGTGAAGCGGAGCATCTTGCCGCCAGCGAGCATTTCGCCAACGGCATTGAAGGGTTCCGCCACGATAAAGGCGTCGATCTTGCGCGCCGCGAGGGCCGGGGGCATATCCGGTGGTGGCATGATCTGCAGGTTGACTTCGTTGGGTGCCAGCGTGTCTCCCTGGGATTTGATCACGGGTGTCAGGCCGGCGTGGCGAAGACCCATCTGCAGTACGATGTTGTGCATGGAATACCAGTAGGGAACGGCGATCTGTTTGCCGCCCAACTCGGAAAAGTTCTCCACGCCTGTATGTCGCCCCACCACCAGCCCGGAGCCGTTCAGATGGGCCCAGGCCATGATCTTGACCGGAAAGCCGTTGTTGTAACGCATCCAGACAGGAATCGGCTTGAGCAGGTGAACCAGGTTGAACTTGCCCGCGGCAAAGCCTTCCACCAGCGGTGACCAGCCCCGGATGAGCGTCGGCGGCTCGGTTTTCAGGCCTTCCTCCTCGAAATAGCCCATGGCGTGGGCCACCAACAGAACCGTGGCGTCGGTGATGGGCAGGTAGCCGATACGCACGACTTCGTCTTCCGGCGGCTGCATGCTGCCCCAGGCTGAGGCGCTGGCGGTAAGGCCAAACCCGGCGGCCAGTCCTCCGGCGGCCAGAGTATCCAGCAGGAAGTCACGTCGGCTCATCTCGTGCTTCTGCAGATAGGCGAGCTCGTCGGCGGGGATGTCTCTTTGCTTGTTTCTTGGCGTCTTCATGGTCAGGACCTCAATGAATCAGGCGGCGTTTTCGGCGTCGTCATCGGTGGATCTGGCGGTGGCCTGGCGACTGGCCAGCCCATCATCGGTATCTTTGAACTGGGCCATCAGCTGGTCGCGCAGTGACTGGAAGCCCGCGTCCATGTGTCGGCGGGGCCAGGGCAGATCCACATTCAGCTCACCCACGATGCGGCCGGGGTTCTGGGACATGATCATCACGCGGTCCGCCATGGCGATCGCCTCATCAATATCATGGGTGACGATGACCATGGTGATGTCGAGGTCCCGGCAGATGGCGGGTACCTCTTCCTGCAGTGCCGTGCGGGTGAAGGCATCCAGTGCGGAAAAGGGTTCATCAAGAAGCAGGATTTCCGGATCGGTGGCCAGTGAGCGTGCCAGGGCCACCCGTTGTTGTTGTCCCCCGGACAGGCGCTGCACATTGACGTCCCGTTTGTCATGCAGGCCCAGCATCTCAAGCAGTTCGTCCACCCGGTGGAAGGCTTCTTTCTTGTTCATGCCGGAGAACAGCAGCCCAAGCGAAGCATTCTCCCGAACGCTCATCCAGGGGTAGAGTGAGGCCTTCTGAAACATCATGTTCCATTTTGCGCTGGGCCGGGAAACCTGGTGACCGTTAACGCGGACGCAACCTTCGGTGGGAATCAGCAGGCCAGCGAGCATGTGCAGCAGGGTAGACTTGCCACAGCCACTGCGGCCGATCAGGGCGACCATTTCGCCCGGTTCGATCCGGTTCTCGATCTTCTCCAGGGTTGGGTCCGCGCCACGGCTGAAACGATGGGTAATGTAGTCGAGGGAAATAGTGGCGCCCATAGTGATGCTCCGGTCAGGTGTCTGATCCGGTATCAGCAGGTTGTATGCCACATCAATTAATTGGCTGTTTTACAGCGGGTTGGCCCGATCGGAGGGTCTTTGTCCGGCATTGTCATTACCGGACAATGTTCGACAATGTCGCACTATGAAGAATATGCACTCGGGAGGGGCGTGGAAGCCTACTCAAATGGCGCTCGCATCCTCGAATGTAAAACGCGCCACGGGCATTTTTCGTCGGGCATGCGGGTGATCCTTTATGACGACCTGGTCCGGGTCACGGGCAAGGGTGCTCGGCTCAAGCGCATCCAGAGTATCGACAGCGCGACAACTCCGATGGGTGCCAGCATCAGCAAATTCATTGCTTCCCAGCCCAGGTGATGCAAAAGCGTGCCGGACATCAGCGAGCCCACGGTGACCATGGCAAAAATCACCAGGTCGTTGATGCCCTGAACTTTGCCCCGTTCGGCTTCGGTGTGGAGGGTGGTCAGCAGAGTACTGCCGCCAATAAACAGGAAGTTCCAGCCAACACCCAGAAGGACCAGAGCTACCCAGAAATGAACAAGAGCCGCGCCTGAAAGGGCGGTCAACGCCGAGCCTATCAGAATCAGGCAGCCAGCCGTCAGGATGCTGCCAAGTCCAAATCTGGCAATCAGACTGCCGGTAAAGAATGACGGCGCATACATGCCCAGCACATGCCACTGCATGATGAAAGCCACCTGGCGCATCTCGAAGTCGTTGGCGCGCATGGCCAGTGGCGTGGCGGTCATTACCAGCACCATGATGGCGTAGCCGATAGCACCCGCCGCCAGTGCCACGATGAACGCGGGGTTTCGGGCGATGGTGCCCATGGGACGGGTGCTTTCCCCTTCGTGGGGCTCCCCGACATAAGGTACTTTCAGTTGGCTGAGCAGAGCGATCGCGACCAGCGCCAGAGCGGCAATGATCAGGTAGGGGCCGCCAGAGGGAACCGCCGGGACCAGGTCGCCCATGACACTGGCATTCCACGGCCCCAGAAATGCGGCAGCCACTCCACCGGCCAGAACAAAGGAAATGGCCCGGCTGCGAAACGACGGGCTGGCCACATCCAGTGCTGCGAAGCGGTAATACATGGCAAAGCCCTGGTACAGTCCCAGCAGCAGGCTGCCCAGGCAGAACACGGCGAACGACTGGATGGCAACGCCGGCAAAACTCATCACGCCACCGCCAAAACCGCCCAGGGCGGCACCGACGATGAAGCCCCGGCGGCGCCCCACTTTCTTCATGAACAATGACGCCGGTAGGGTGGAGACCACCGTGCCCAGCATCATGACAGCAATCGGCAGGGTTGCGAGGCCAGGGTCAGGGCTTAATCGTTGGCCAACCACGCCGCTCAGCGTCATCACCGTAATCGCGGCGACCATAAACATGACCTGGCTGACCACCAGAATGGCGACGTTGCGCTTCTCCAGCTGATACATGCCTTGAGAAGGGCCCATGGCTCAGAACACCATCACTTTGTCAGCAGCCATGGTCACATCTGCCAGTTCGTCCATGGTGCTGCGCTGAGCACCCTTCACCACTTCATTTTCAGTAATGCCCCGGGCATCCATGCAGGTGCCGCACAGCAGGACGTTTCCTTTCAAGGCTGCCCGCTTGACCATGCGTTCGGCATTATAGAAGCCATCCGGGGTTTTCTGACCCGTCTTGGCCCCTGACACTGCATCGCCCATCAGAAAGACCGTGACCTCACAATCTTTCTTGATAAGGGCATGAGCCATACGCAAACCGTTGTAGAGGCGCTCGGTTCCATAGGGAGGATCGTTAATCAGGATCAGGGCTTTCATAGGGGCGACTCCTTAAGATGAATTGTCTTGCAAACATACAATGATTTATTAGAATAATGGAATGAATCAAGCTGTCAAGCAACGACTCGCTAATGATCGATATGAGGTAGCACCATGACATCCCGGCAAGATCTTCTGGACACCCTGGCCCAGGTTGGCAAAGCGCTGGGTAGCGGGCACAGGCTTGCGCTGCTGGAGCGCCTGGCCCAGTCCGAAGCGTCCGTGGAAACGCTGGCAAAGACGGCAGAACTGACCGTGGGCAATACCTCTGCACACCTGCAACATCTGCGCAGGGCCGGGCTGGTCACGGCGACCCGCTCGGGCAAGCAGGTCATTTACCGACTGACGGATGAGCGCATCGTCACGATTATGAGCCTGCTACGGGAGGTAGCCGAAACCAATCTTGCTGAAATGGAGCGCCTGGTGGGCCGGTTGTTTGGCTCTGATGATCCTGGCGGCAGTCTGGAAGCAGTGTCACTGGGCGATCTGCTTGCCGGCTTGCGGGAAGGCTCTGTCGCATTGCTCGACGTCCGCCCTCAGGAAGAGTACCAGGCGGGTCACCTGCCGGATGCTATCAACATCCCCCTGGACGAGCTGGAAATCATGCTGGATGCGTTGCCCAGGGATCGGGAGATCGTTGCCTACTGCCGTGGTCCATACTGTGTGCTGTCCCATGAAGCAGTCGAGCGGCTTCGTAAGCTTGGCTACCGGGTGCGTCGTTTTGAAGAAGGCTTCCCGGAGTGGAAGGCAGCGGGCTTGCCGGTCCAGTGAGGAGGACAAGGCATGTCCGATTTCATCATGGCCAATGAGCCGGCGGTACGGATTCCGGGGCCGGGTCACGGAGGCCCGATGGATCTTTTCTGTCATTGAGGTACAGATATCTGTGCGCTGGGTTATTTGTGGAATAGCGGTTTTTAAGTTTCTTTGCCGCCGGCGCCGGGCAAAGCCGTGCGCTGATGTTCGTAGCGCCGGACATGAGCGGATCGAACTCGTTCCGGGGGTGCAAAATGTACTACAGCGGGGTGCACTTCTGTTGGCACCCCAGATGCATCCCCAGAATCTGTAGATTGGGATGGGACTCTCTTGGATCGACTAGGGCGCGGGTAGCTATTGAAAGTCTTTCAAAACAGGTGATCGTGTCGTTTTTTGGATCGATGCGGAAGGGCAAGTGGTACCCCCGGCAGGACTCGAACCTGCTACCTTCCCCTTAGGAGGGGGACGCTCTATCCAGATGAGCTACGGGGGCTTTTTAAAGAGGCGGTATGATAGCTGGCAAGGGGCCGTGGCTCAAGGGTCCATCGGGAGTGACCGCAGGGAGTCAGGCAAAAGCCACGCTATTCCGTCCCTTGTTCTTGACTTTGTACATTGCACGGTCTGCCTTTCGCATGAGTTCATCAGCGCTCTGTCCGTCATCGGGATAGAGGGCCACGCCAACGGAGGCACCAATCTGGAGGTGGCGGTCCTGGATGTGGAACGGCTCGTTCAGGGCGGTGATCACCTTGTCCGCGATAGTCCTGGCTTCGTCAGAGCTGTTCAGTGCCCCGGTAATGACCACGAATTCGTCACCTCCCTGGCGTCCCACAATATCGCAGCTGCGCAGGTTGTGGCTCAAACGTCTGGCGACATTGATGAGCAGTTCATCGCCGACCTGGTGGCCATAGGTGTCGTTGACCGGCTTGAAGCGGTCGAGATCCAGAAACATCATGGCGAAGCTATGGCCGGAAGCGCGTGCCTGCTGGATCGCCCTGCCCAGATGATTCTCCAGGGAGGTGCGGTTTGGCAGTCCCGTCAACGTGTCGTAGTGGGCAAGCCTGTGCATGTGTTTTTCGGCTTCAACCCGCTCGGTTATGTTGGTAAGGGACAGGATAAAATGCTGAAGCTCACCCTGAGGGTTTCTGGCTGGTGAAGCTGTGAGCAGGTAGGGAAGTGGCTTGTCACCAGTGCCCTTCATCCAGACTTCTCCATGCCAGGCCCCTCGGACGTCCAGTTGCTTCCGCAGTTTTTCCAGGTCTGGTACCCGGCCGTGGCGGCCGTCAAGAAAATCCAGCAGGTTTTTGCCATACAGCTTTCTTGGCGGCAAACCGGCGATCTCCGCGAATGCCGGGTTCGCCCTTACGATGTTGAATGACGCGTCCGAGATCGCCACGACCTCGCGGGTATGCTCGAATGCCCGGTGGGCCAGGCGAAGCTCCTCTGACGAACGGGCAATCTGAGCGGCCCTGGTCAACCAGTGCCTGCAAAAGCGGGCCGATAGCCCTCAGGATCACCAGGCCGGAAAAAGCAGACAGTACCAGGATAATCAGACCGGTTATGACAATAACGTGAAAAACCCCCGCGAACAGCTGGTTTACCTCTGAAGACATAAGCATTTGCCAGTCGTAGCCTTCCAGGGGACGGAGAAAAAGGAGCCGCTCTGGCCCATCGGCCGATCTCATGCGCAGGCGACCTGTGTTTTTGAGGGTCTCAAGGTTGGCCTTGCTTTTCAGGCAATCCGGGGGCGTGATCTCAAACTGACTGGTGTGCGGGTTTATGGCCAGTTTTTGTGTGTGGGTGGTATCCACCAGGCAAAGCGTGCTGTTATCAAGGCTTTTGAAAACCTGCTTCAACAACTCTGGTGTGAACACCAGAAGATCATGACCGACAGGCTGTCCGTCGCCTCCGTATATGGTGCTGCCCATATGCAGCAGCGGCGCGTTGCCATTGAGTTCCAGTGTATACTGCCTGATGTCCATTTTGTCAGGCATCGGAATGACTTCGGGGAGCGCATTGGCCATGGGGCCCACCCGGACGAGT
>JBMCIH010000027.1:0-10586 GCA_048617055.1 Marinobacter sp.
GCTGAACGAACCCTACGGAGACCCCTTCATGTCGGTGGACCTGATCGTGCCACCGGACCATCCCCAGGCCCAGGCGGGCTATATCATCATGGAGGCCATGGGCTACCCGCTGTATTCCGGCTCCAACACCATCTGCACCGCAGCGGCCATTCTCGAGAACGGCGTGGTGCCGCTGGAGGAGGGGGAGCAGACCCTGGTGCTGGAGTCGCCAGCGGGCCTGGCCTGGGTGACGGCCCATAACCGGGATGGCCGGGTGCACTCGATCACGACCCGCAGTGAGCCGGCCTTCGTCTGCGAGCAGAACATGAAGGTGGACGTGCCCGGCTGGGGCGAGGTGCGCTTCGACCTGGTCTGGAGCGGCGCCTACTTCGCCCTGGTGGATGCCGAATCCCTGGGCTTTGCCCTGACCCCCGGCGAAACCGGGCGCATGGCCGAGTTCGGACTGGCCCTGGTGCAGGCTGCCCGTCCGGTGGTCACCGACCAGCACCCGGAACTGGGCAATGTGGGGCCCCTGCCCTTCGCTCATTTCATGGGGCCGCTGGAGCCCATTGAGGGTGGCTACCGTTCCCGTTCCGCCACCTATGTGCATCCCGGGGTGATCTGCCGCAGCCCAACCGGCACCGGCACCACGGCCCGCATGGCACTGATGTTTGAAAACGGTCGGCTAAGGCAAGGGGAAGTCCTGGAAACCGTATCGCCCAGGGGCAGTTCCTTTCTCGGCCGTCTGCTGGGGGAGGCCAGTGTCAGCAGCTACCGGGCAGTGAACACCGATATCACCGGGCGTGCCTGGACCCTGGCCCGGTCGGAGGTCCTGCTGGACCTGGACGATCCGCTGGTAGACGTGTCCGACCTGGAAGGTATGCTCAACTCAGGTCCGGCGTAAGGTCTCACATTGCGGGGGCTCATCTGCAAACTGGAACCGCTGTGGGCTGATGCCGAGTTTTTTCAGCCGTGACGAAAGCGTGGTAGGTTTCAGGCCCAGCAGCCGGGCAGCCCCATCCTCACCAAATACGCGGCCTGAGCTGGCCTTCAGGGCGCGTTCCAGGTTCCGGATTTCCAGCTCATGCATCTCCGCTTCGGTCAGTATCCGGTCAGAAACGTGGCGATCAGGGCTGGCCGGTCCGGTGTGAGCTTCGACGGGAGGTGTGTCGAACTGAAGGCGTCCGTTGAAGGTGATCACCTGGCGCTCAATGGCGTTCTCCAGTTCCCGAACGTTGCCGGGCCACTGGTATGCCTTCAGGGCCACCACGTCGGCCTCGGTCAGGGTAATCCTGGGCCGGTTGAAACGCTGGCAGGTGCGGTCCAGGAACTCCTGGGCAAGCAGTGGAATATCCTCGGGACGCCGCCGCAGGGGCACGGACTCTATAGGGAATACATTGAGCCGGAAATAGAGGTCCTCCCGGAACCGGCGCTCCCTTGCCTCTGTTCTCAGATCCCGGTTGGTGGCGGCGATCACCCTCACGTCCACAGATCGGGTGCGGTTGTCGCCGACACGCTCGAACTGCTGCTCCTGCAGTACCCGTAACAGTTTACCCTGCAACTCCAGGGGGATTTCCCCCACCTCGTCCAGAAAGAGGGTGCCGCCGTCAGCCAGCTCAAAACGTCCGACCCGGTCGCTGGTGGCTCCGGTGAAGGCACCCCTGACGTGGCCGAAGAACTCGCTCTCGAACAGATCCCCGGGAATTGCGGCGCAGTTCACCCGGATCAGTGGCCGGTCCCGGCGGGCACTGGCCTGGTGCATGGCCCGGGCATTGAGTTCCTTGCCGGTGCCGTCCTTGCGCCAGAACCAGTCGTTGTCCACACGGTGGACGGTGCCGTCGTGGAAGGCAGCGTAGATGGGGCAGTCCCTGAGGGGGTAGAGCGAGCCATCCGCATGGGAGTGATGCACCACCCGGTGAACCACCCGGCCCATGAGTTCGTCGCCGCGCCAGCCCAGCATCTTCTCGCCAGCCGGGTTGAGGAAGGTAGCCCGGCCATCGGCATCCACGCCGTAAATGCCTTCGCCCACCGCGTGAAGTATGAGCTGGTTTTCCCGCTCCATATCCCTGAACAGTTCCTCCACCCGACGCCCCGCCCTGACGGTGATCCTGCCGGCGGCAGCGCCCACCATACTCACCGGTATGCGTATCTCCATCGGCATCGCCTGGCTGGTGATCGTCGCCGCGGAAATGCTCGTCGGCGGCACCGGTATCGGTTACTACGTGTGGAACGAGTGGAACAACCTGAATCTGGCCAGTGTGATCTTTTCCATTCTGATGATCGGAGTGGTCGGCATGGTGCTCGATCTGGCCCTGGGCAGAGCCCAGCGACTGGTTGAATAATGCGCTCACCCGGGGCGTGATCCAGGACGAGTTGCTGAAGATCTGGGAGGAGACCCACCAGACGGTTTTCATGATTACCCACGATGTGGATGAGGCCATCCTTCTCTCTGACCGGATATTCCTGATGTCCAACGGTCCCCACGCCCGTATCGCCGAAAGCGTGGCGGTGAGCATTCCCAGGCCAAGGGCACGGGCCACGATCTTTCACAACCCCGCCTACCATGTGCTGCGGGACTACCTGGTGGATTTCCTGATCAACCGGAGTGGCGATGCCCTCCCGGAGCAGGACGGCACGCCGCGGGTGATAGACCCGGCCCGGGATTCAGGTCTGCCCGGAACTGAAAGCCCCGGGGCACGGGCGGTGAACGCCTGACGCATCCCTGGAAACCCTCATACCCCGAAAACCGTCGCAACGACAGGAGCAAAAACCATGATGACCAAAGAACTGATGACTGCACGAATCCTTGAAGCCAAGGCTGGCAAGGGTATGACCTGGGAAGCCCTGGCCGCTGCCATTGAAATGTCGCCGGTCTGGACGACCTCCGCCTGCCTGGGCATGAACAGCATGAACGAGGACAAGGCCTTTGCTCTGTGCGAGACCCTGGGGCTGGACAAGGAGGTGGCGAAAACCCTGCAGCAGTGTCCCAAGAAGGCGTGGGAGGGTGGCGTGCCCCAGGATCCGCTGATCTACCGGCTTTACGAGGTGGTCGGGGTCTACGGCGACACCCTGAAGGAGCTGATTCATGAAAAGTTTGGCGACGGCATCATGAGCGCCATCGACTTCACCATGGAGGTGGGCAAGGAGGAGAATCCCAGGGGTGACCGGGTGGTGGTCACTATGACCGGGAAATTCCTGCCCTACCGGGCATGGTAGGCAGACGGACCAGGGGGCCGGTTTCCGGTCCCCCTGGCCCTCAACGCAGCAGCTGGGTCATGTCCAGTACCGAGCGGGCCACCTCCGGCAGTTTCCGGCCCTGGTCCATCGCCAGCTTGCGCAGTTGCTTGTGGGCCTCGTCGTCGGAGATCTGCTGGTGTTTCATCAGTAACAGCACGGCTTTCTCCAGGGTCCTCCGGTCTTCCAGGGCTTCCCGGGCATCCCGCAGTTCATCACTCAGCTGTTCCAGCCGTACGGCCTGCTGCTGCACCAGGTCGAACACCGAGCGGCCCAGCTTCTGGCCGACACCATTGCTGCCATACTGGCCCGGGTCGGCACCGGTATCACTGGAGCAGACCACCAGCACCGGTTCAGGCGAATGCCCGGCATCGTCCAGGCTTTCCATCAGCTTTTCCTCATGGGTGAGGGCGTTGCGTGCCTCGGTGTAGCGGGCAATGCAGCGGCGGTGGAAGTGACCCTCCAGCAGGTCTTCGATGCTCTTGAGCTGGTCGATGCGGCGGGTCATCAGTGCAAACCACTGGTCCGCCAGGTCCGTATCCAGGATCTTGTAACGGCCCACAGAACAGGCCAGCCCCCGCAACCGGCGCAGGTCGCGCCAGTAGTCCTCCCGGCCGTGCTGTTTCCACAGTGCCAGCTCCTCCTCGCCGGCGAACCGCTCGAAGACCGCAAACGCCCGCTCCTGTGCATCAATAAGGTGCGAGATGCGCCGTGACAGTGCATGATCGAAGTTTCCCCGGGAGAACCCGAGGGACCCGGAAGCCCGCTCCTGGCCAGCCATTTCCTTGCCCTGCATGAGATTTACCATGGCTACCAGCATGCCCGCTATAGTGGGGTCCACCACCGTTTCAACCGCTTCGAAAACCACTGTCAGCAAATGCCGTATACGTTCGTTGTAGGCCTCGATGGCCTGCTCGGCGGAGATCGACTGGCGCCGGATCTGTTGCCGTATGGCGGGCAGCGATTCCAGGCCGTGCAGTGCGGCGGCAAGGCTGTTGAGCATTCTGGTGCTGGCAGGGTGGTGGGTCAGTTCCGCCTGAATCTCGATCAGTTCGTGCTCGAAGGCCCCGCGCTGGTGGTCGCTCCCCTCCACCATGGCCGCCAGTTCCTCGGAAAAGCGCGAACCGCCAGAACCGAGGAAGACATTGGAGGCGCCCCGTTCCCGCTGAAGCTGGTGGATCAGGTTGCCAACACTGAGCACCAGCTTGCCCATCTGCAGGAACCGTTCGAGGTTGTTCAGCTCGCAGCGCTTCGACGCAATAAGGTAGTCCGCCGCCCGGGGGCGCTGGCGGGGATCTGGGGTTAACCTGGCTGTGTTCATCACGATGCCTCCCTGGAGTCGTGTCGGGCTGGTGATACAGCGGGCCGTTCCGGCCTCTCTGTGATAAGCGGAGCAATTAGCAGGCCAAAGCGTTGGCCCCTGGTTGAAACACACGTAACAAACAGTTGTTTGAGCGACCCCCGGCTTTCTGTAAAAATGGTTGAATTTCCAGATAAAAACGTGGAGGCTCAGCCGGAGCCATCGTCAGGGAGTGAACGCAGGTATGTCGAGAGTCAAGTGGGGTTCGGTTGCGCTGTCTCTGGTGCTCCTGCTGGGGCTGGTGGTATGGCTGGCATCCGGTGAAGTCCGTTCCTCCCGGGAGGATGCGCCGGAGGCCCAGGCGACAGACGATGCCGGGTCCCCCAGGGTGGAGGTGGAGCAACGGGACGCCACCGGTTTCCGGCCGTTCGTCCGGTTGCAGGGCCAGGTGGAGCCCTGGCGCAAGCTGGAGGTGAGTGCCCGCCTCAGTGGCGAGGTGGAGACAATGGACGTATCCCTGGGCGACACGGTCAGCAAGGGCGAGCGTTTGCTGGTGCTCTCCGAGGACGACCGTCCCGCCGCGGTGGCCGGCGCCCGGGCCAGGGTCCGCCAGCTGGAGGCGGACCTGGCGGCCGCCAACCGGCTGCGGTCCGACCGGCTGGTGTCCGAGTCGGAGCAGCTGCGGCTGGAGAGCGAGCTGGCTGCGGCCCGCTCGGAACTGCGGCAGGCCAGCCTGGCGCTGGAGCACCTGGAGCCGGTGGCGCCCTTCGACGGCGTGATCAACGCCCGCCACGTGGAAACAGGCGCGTTCGTGCAGGCCGGCGAACCCCTGTTCGAGGTGGTGCAGGTGGACCAGCTGAAGGTGAGCGGCTTTGTGCCCCAGCAACAGGCCGGGCGGCTGTCGCCGGGGCAGGGGGTGACCATCACCCTGCTGGACGGGCGCGAGCTGGCCGGTGAGCTTACTTTTGTGGCCAGCTCGGCGGATCCGGAAACCCGCAGTTTCCGGATCGAGGCCCGGGTCGCGAACCCGGAGGGTTACCGCATTGCCGGCGGCAGTGCCAGTGTCCGCATCGAGCAGCCGGAACAGCAGGCACTGTTCCTGTCGCCGTCGCTGCTGAGCCTGGGGCCGGACGGACGCCCGGGCATTTTGCAGGTGGACGATAATGATACCGTGGTGTTCACCCCGGTGGACCTGCTCAGCGTGGGTACCGAGGGGGCCTGGGCAACCGGCGTCAGCTTCCCGGTCCGGCTGATCACCCGGGGCGGCGGCTTTGTCGCCCACGGGCAGAAAGTCACTCCGGTGCCCGCGGACCGGGAGGACTGAGCCCATGCGGACGCTGATCTATGCGGCCATGGACCGAAGTCGCACCACCCTGTTATTGCTGGCGTTCCTGCTGCTGGGGGGGCTGGCCGCATTCAATATCATCCCCAAGGAATCCAACCCCGATATCACCATCCCCACCATCTATGTGTCGGTCACCCTGGAGGGAGTGAGTCCCGAGGACGCTGAGCGCCTGCTGGTGCGTCCTCTGGAGCAGGAACTACGTTCCCTGGAAGGCGTCAAGGAAATGCGGGGAACGGCCTCGGAGGGTCACGCCTCGGTATTGCTGGAGTTCGATGCCGGGTTCGATCCGGACCAGGCCCTGCAGGACGTGCGCGAGAAAGTGGACATCGCTGATGCAGAATTGCCCTCCGAAGCCGAGGAGCCGGCAGTCCACGAAATCAATGTGTCGCTGTTTCCCATATTGTCCATCGGATTGTCCGGACACCTGTCGGAGCGTGAGCTGATCACTGTCGCACGGGAGCTGCAGGACGCCATCGAGGGTATCCCGGAAGTGCTGGAAGTGGAGATCGGCGGGGACCGGGAGGATCTGCTGGAAGTGGTGGTCAACCCGCAGGTGCTGGAAAGCTATGGCATCGACTACGACGAGCTGGCCACCCTGGTGCGCCGCAACAATCAGCTGGTGGCGGCAGGCAGCCTCGACAATGGCCAGGGACGCATGGCTATCAAGGTCCCCGGCGTGGTGGAAAACGTTGAGGATGTGATGGCCATGCCGGTCAAGGTCAACGGTGACCAGGTGGTGACCTTTGGCGACGTGGCCATGCTGCAGCGCACTTTCAAGGACCCTACCGGTTTCGCCCGCATCAATGGTGAGCCGGCGGTGGTGCTGGAAGTGTCCAAGCGTGCAGGCGCCAATATTCTGGAAACCGTGGGCAAGGTGCGGGGGCTCATGGATGCAGCTGAATCGGAGCTGCCGGAGGAGCTGGAGGTCCGCTACACCATGGACCAGTCCGAGGATGTGCGCGATATTCTGAACGACCTGCTCAACAATGTACTGGCCGCGATCGTGCTGGTGGTGATTGTGGTTATCGCCGCCATGGGCCCCCGTTCGGCGGTACTGGTGGGTATCACCATCCCCGGTGCCTTTCTCAGCGGTATCCTGCTGATCTGGGGTATGGGCTACACCCTGAATATCGTGGTGCTGTTCAGCCTGATTCTGGTGGCGGGCATGCTGGTGGACGGGGCCATCGTGGTGTCGGAACTGGCGGACCGTAACCTGTCCCAAGGTATGCCGCCGCGCAAGGCCTGGGCCGAGGCGGGCACGCGAATGGCCTGGCCGGTCATCGCATCCACCGCCACCACCCTTGCAGTGTTCGTACCCTTGCTGTTCTGGCCGGACACAGTGGGTGAATTCATGAAGTTCCTGCCCATCACTGTGATTGTCTGCCTTACCGCGTCTCTGGCGATGGCACTGGTGTTCCTGCCGGTGATGGGGGGCGTCAGTGGCGGGGGCCGTCAGCGCAGGACGGCAGGTGAAGGGCTCTTTCTGAGGGGCTATCGCAGGCTGCTCGCCACCCTGCTGAGTTCACCCGGCCTGACCCTGCTGGCGGTGGTGCTGATGATGGCGGCCATTGGCTGGAGTTATGCCACATTTAACCATGGTGTCGAGTTTTTTCCGGAAGTGGAACCTGAAACGGCCCAGGTCCAGGTCAGGGCAAGGGGCGATCTCTCGGTACACGAGCGCGATGCCATTGTGCGGGAAGTGGAGCGCAGGCTGTCGGGCATGCCCGAGGTGGAGTCTCTCTATGCCCGGTCCATGGTCAACCCGGACAACCAGCTGGCACCTGACGTGATCGGTACCCTGCAGTTCCGTTTTACTGAGTGGGATGAGCGCAGGCCTGCTTCCCGGATTCTGGCGCAGTTTCGCGCCATGACGGAGGATATGCCGGGTATTGAGCTGGAGTTCCGGCAACAGGAGGAAGGCCCCGGTGGCGGCAAACCCATCGAGATCATGGTCACCGGCAGTGATTATGAGCAGCTCGATGCCTACACCGGCCGTTTGCGGGAGGCTATGGAGCAGGTGGGGGGCTTTGCGGATGTGGAGGACGACCGCAGCCTGCCGGGCATCGAATGGCAACTTGAGGTTGACCGGGAGGCGGCGGCAAGATTTGGCACCGACGTGGCTGGTATCGGCAGTTCCGTGCGGCTGGTCACCAACGGCCTGATACTGGCCACCTACCGGCCAGCGGATGTACGGGATGAAGTGGATATCGCCGTGCGTGTGCCCAGAGCGTGGCGCGAACTGGACCAGTTCGAACGCCAGACCCTGAACACCGCCCGGGGGCAGGTGCCACTGTCACAGTTTGTCAGCCTCGAGCCGGCCCCGAAAACCGGCACCATTTCGCGACTGGACGGCGAGCGGGCCATCACCGTCAAGGCCGATGTGCAGCCCGGTGTCAATGCCGATGCGCAGCTGGGCAAGTTACGGGAGCGCCTGCCAGAGAGACCCGACGGGGTGGAGGTTGCCTTCGGCGGCGAGGACGAGGAGCAGCGGCGGGCCATGTCCTTCCTGATGGTGGCGTTTCTGGTGGCGCTTGGCCTGATGACGCTGATTCTGGTTACCCAGTTCAACTCGCTGTACCAGACCCTGCTGATTCTCTCCGCCATTGTGCTCTCCACCGCCGGCGTTCTGCTGGGGCTCCTGCTGAACGGGCAGTCCTTCGGTGTGGTCATGGTGGGGATGGGCATCATTGCCCTGGCAGGTATCGTGGTCAACAACAACATCATTCTGATCGATACCTTCAACCAGATGCGTGCAGAGGGGCTGGCACCGCGGGAGGCGGCGCTGGAAACCGGTTGCCTGCGTCTGCGTCCGGTACTGCTGACCGCCATCACCACCATTCTCGGGTTGATGCCGATGGTGATAGGGGTGAACGTGGACCTGCTCACGCCGTCGCTGGGCATCAACGCACCGTCTACCCAGTGGTGGACCCAACTTTCCAGCGCTATTGCCGGTGGCCTTGCCTTTGCGACCTTCCTGACCCTGCTGCTGACACCGGTGTTGCTGGTGGTCGGGCCCCGGTCGGGGCCGCAGAAGAGCTGAAGAGGCTATTCATGTCCCGTCTGGTCAGCGAATCAACCGAACGGCATTTGTGTTAAGGGATACTAGTTGGTGACCTGTGCCGAGCCCTCCTGGTTGTTGCCGTTCTCGCCGGGCATGACGTCTTTGTAGCGGCTGGCCAGTTCCTGCTGCCTTTTCGAACGCTCTTCCGCAGACAGGTCTTTGTTCGCCTGCAATTCCATGACCTCAAGGGTATAGCGGGTCAGCTGCTCTTCCTTGCCGTAGAGCTCCTTGGCCAGGTCCTCGCCCAGATGGGTCCGGCGCAGCCGGGTGACCTGCTCGTAGTCGTTGCGCAGTGACTGGGGATCGCCCCGGACCGCCAGGGTATCGGACACCTCCCGGAAGGCGTTGCTGTAGCGGTAGAACTTTTCGGCAATTTCCACCGCCTGGGCACCCGCCTGGCCCTCCAGACCGGTTTCGATCATGGCCTTGAGTTCTTCCAGCTGCTGCTCATCTATGGTCTGCCGGGCATCAAGAAAAGCCTGTTCCAGCACTGTCTGTGCGGTTTCGTTCACCACTACGTCACCGTTTTCGTCCACTTCAACCCGGCTCAGCGCATAGGCAATCTGTTCCAGTTCGAAAGGAACGTTAAGGTCCTTTTCCTCCGAGGCTTTCTGTTCCGTCTGCTCTTCGGGCTCTGGCTCTGGCTCGTCAAGCATCGTCTCGGAGAACAGCCGGGTTCCGGGTTTCGTGGCCTCATCAGGCTGCTGCTCGTGGGCAGACTGCGTTTTACTGGTCTGGGGAGCGGACGGCTGCTGCGACGTGTCAGGTTCCGGGAGCAGCATCTTGCCGCCCGCCCAGATAGCTATGGCTACTGCCGCCAACACGGCAGCAGCGCCGCCAAACACTGCTGTCCGGTTCTTTGGTCTGGCCTGCGGCGTGGTCTTTTTCGGTTTGCTGATACGGGTACTCATGGCAGCAACTCCTCAATACCTTGCCTTTCGCGTATATGGGAAATGGTGGTCCCGGACCACTTTTTCATCGCCCGGCGCAGGCTGGAAGCGCAGGAAAACCCGACAATCTCGGCAACTTCATCGACGCTCAGTGTCGATGCCCGGAGCTGATGGGTGGCGATTTCCATACGTACCGAATGCAGAAGCTTACGGAAGGATGTCTTCTCCGCGGCCAGGCGCCGGGTCAGTGACCGTGGCGGCATCTGCATGCCCTGGGCCACCTGCTCCAGGTCGATGCCGGGGTTGAAGTGGGCCCGGATATGCCAGCGCACCCGGTCCGTAAACGTAATGTCCACGGGAGCCTGGTTCAGTTCCTGTTCGCACTGCTGGACCAGCTTGCGATAAGCCCTGCGCCGATAGGGGCGGAAGGGTTTGATAACGTAATTGTAATCCGCTGAAATGGCGGTTTTTTCGGTGCCAAAAGTCACCGATTTGCAGGGCAGCTCGCTGTAAAGATCCACGTGTGCCGGCTCCGGGTAATCAAGTGTCACATGCACATCGGTGTCGCGGACGTCCGGGTTGCCACAAAGGGTCCAGAGCCGGGAGACCATGGCGACACGGAATTCCAGCGTAAACAGGCGTACGTCTTCATCATAGGCATCATCGGCCGCGTAATGCAGGGGGTCCACCACGCGCCGGTTACAGTCAATGTAGGTAGTTGGCCGCGACACCATCATGGCGTAGTAGGGCTGGGCAATCACCAGATAGCGGCGGAAG
>JBMCIH010000028.1:0-10392 GCA_048617055.1 Marinobacter sp.
GGAATTTCTGGAGAACACCTTCAACAGCCTGTTCCTGTCCACCGCGGCCGCCTTCACCACCCTGGCCATCGGGCTGATCCTGGCCTACAGCCGCCGGCTGCATGACACCCGGCAGATGCGGGCGATGATGCGCCTGTCCAGCCTGGGCTACGCCATGCCCGGCGCCGTGCTGGCGGTGGGGGTGATTGTGCCCATGGCCGCCTTCGACAACCAGCTGGACAGTTCGATGCGGGACTGGTTCGGCATCAGCACCGGCCTGTTACTCAGCGGTACGTCCTTCGCCCTGGTAGTCGCCTATACGGTGCGCTTCCTGGCGGTGTCCGCCGGCAGCCTGGAGAGTGGCCTGCAGAAGATCACCCCCAGCATGGACATGGCCGCCCGCTCCCTGGGCAAGAGCACCACCGCCACCCTGCTGCAGGTGCACCTGCCCATGCTGCGGGGCACCATGCTGACGGCGGCCCTGGTGGTGTTTGTGGACTGCATGAAGGAACTGCCGGCGACGCTGATCCTGCGGCCGTTCAACTTCGACACCCTGGCCACCCACGTCTACCAGTATGCGTCCGACGAGCTGCTGGGCATCAGCGCCCTGCCCGCGCTGATTATCGTACTGGCGGGCATTGTGCCGATTATCCTGCTGAGCCGGTCCATCGGGACGGCGCGGGCCTACAACCCCCAGTAGCCGGGGGGCGCCGCTCAGCCGCCGGCCCGGACCACGAACCGGCCCGCGAATACCGCCACCGGGTCGCCGGCCGGTGCCAGCTCCGGTTTGCCGCAGAAGACCCGCGACCTCAGCGCCAGCCGCGCCCGGCCCCGGCGCTGGAGCATGGCAAGAAAACGCTGCTGTTCCTGCTCGCCGGGCAGCTCACACAGGGCGTAGAAATCGTCGTCCACCGGCTGGCCATAGTCGATCTCGCCACTCTGGATCACCACATTGCCTTTTACCCCGGCATCCTCCACCACCAGCTCGATCAGCCCCCAGGCGGCCAGTACCGCAATGGCATAGAGCGAGCCGCCGAAGCCGGTGCCCTGGTGATTGCTGTTGGGTGCCAGCGGCGCCCGCACCAGCAGACGCTCGCCGTCGTAATGCACCAATTCCGCGGCCATGGCTGACGTGAGAGGGATCACCCGGTGGATGCGTTGCTGGAAGTCGGACAGACGACTCATGGTGTTCTCCTGCGGCGGAATCACAACTCTAAACGAAGAAACCGGCCATGGGCCGGTTTCTGTGAAGGTTAACGGAACGACACCGGGCCGCCAGGCGACACCGGGCTACTCCCAGATAACGGTCTTGTCCTGGGAGTACCAGTCGTCCACCTTGTCCCGGTAGGCGTTTTCCACCACATTGCGCTTGAGCTTCATGGTGGGGGTAAGGAAGTCATTCTCGATAGTCCAGGGCTCCTTCACAATCACCATGAAGCGCAGGTGCTCGTGGGGGTCCAGGGTCTGGTTGACGTCCTTGAGCAGTTCCACAAAGTCCTTCTCAAGTTCCTTGCGGAAGGCCGGGTCATCCCGCTTGTGCTGGGCAGCCTCGGACAGCATCACCAGGCAGAAGGGCGACACCTGGTTCTCACCGGACACGCACACCGCCTCGATGCGGTCGTCACGCATCAGCTTGTTCTCGATGGGTGCCGGGGCCACATACTTGCCTTTGCTGGTCTTGAAGATCTCCTTCAGGCGGCCGGTCAGCCTGAGCCGGCCCAGCTCGTCGATCTCCCCCATATCCCCGGTGCGCAGAAAGCCGTCCTCGGTGAAGGCTTCCTTTGTCCTTTCCGGGTCCTTGTAGTAACCCATCATGGTGGTGGGGCTCTTAACCAGCACTTCGTTGTTCTCGCCGATCTTGCATTCCACACCCGGCAGGGCCTCGCCCACATACCCGGTACGGGCACGGCCAGGCTGGGTGGTGTGGGAGTAGGCAATGTTCTCGGACATGCCGTAGCCTTCCAGCAGCTCCAGCCCCAGGTTGCGGTACCACTCCAGGATGTCATGGGACAGGGGCGCGGAACCCGAGCCCGCGTAACGCACATGCTGCAGCCCCAGGTTGGTGAGGATCTTCTTCTTGATCAGGCGGTTGAGCAACGGAATCTTCAGCAGCTTGTCCAGCTTCTCCTTGGGCATCTTCTCGAACACGCCATGCTGGAACTTGGTCCAGATGCGCGGCACAGCAATGAACAAGGTCGGCTGGCAGCGCTGCAGGTCCTCGACAAAGGTGTCCAGGGTATTGGCGAAATACAGGTGGAAGCCCTTGTTCATCGACACCAGCTCACCTACGTAGCGCTCGAAAACATGGGCCAGCGGCAGGTAGGACAGGTAACGGTCCTCGCTGGTAACTTCCAGGCGGTCGGCCGCCCCGGCGGCGGCATAGGCCAGGTTGTTGAAGCTCAGCATGACCCCCTTGGGCCGGCCGGTGCTGCCGGAGGTATAGACAATGGTGGCCAGCTCTTCCGGATCGCGGCTGACGTTTTCTTCCATGGGCGGGTTCTCCGCCACTATGTCGTCCCAGGTGGGGAAACTGGTGGGCGGGCTCAGGGGGTAGCTGATGCAGTGCACAGTGTCCGGAACACCGGATTTCATTGACTCCCAGTCATCCAGCTTGCCCACGAACAGGACCGGAATCTCGGCGTGCTCGATGATATAGCTGACAGTGTCGGCATTCAGTGTCGGGTACAGGGGCACGGAAATATGCCCGGCCATCCAGATAGCCCAGTCGGACATGATCCAGTGGGCACAGTTCTTGGAAACAATGCCGATGCGGCTCTTTTCCGGCAGGTTGAGGGACTTGAGGTAAGTCGCCATGCGCCGGGCCTCACCCACCGCCCGACGCCAGGTATAGTCCACGACGGTGCCGTCGCTGAGGGGCTGGGTCATGTAGACCTTCTCGGCGCGGGCGGTTTCCCAATGGTAAATCAACTCGAGCGGCATCTTTTTTTGTGTACTCATGTGTCTTCCCGAAGACCTCTGGCTGATCAGACGCGTCCTTGGGGAACCCCGCCTGATTCTTGTTATCGTTGAAATTTCCGGAGAACGCACTCCGGCTATCTGAAGACTATTGCACCTGAGTGACGCCGTCAAAGCGTTCCGGCGGGAAAACGTCGCTTTTTGACGTAATTCCACAAATCGCACCGCCGCTGACCGGGATTCCCGAAGTACCAGCGGTGGCGCAAAACCGTCATCGCTGTGATAAACTCCCGCCTCCGTTTTTGCAGGTGGCCCGGGCATAGCCGGGCTGACTTACAAGCCAATTTCCGGAGAGACGGCTCATGGCCAAGAAATTTCTGCCTATCCTGGCAGGCACCCTGCTGCTGACCGGCCTGGGGCTGGCCCAGGCGAACGACACCAAAACCGTTGCCATTACCCAGATTGTCGAGCACCCGGCGCTGGACGCCGTTCATAAAGGGGTTCGCGACGAGCTGGCGGAACAGGGCTACAGCGAAGGGGACAACCTGGAGGTGGTGCACGAGAGCGCCCAGGGCAACTCCGCCATCGCCAGCCAGATCGCCCGCAAGTTCGTGGGGGACGAGCCGGATGTGATTGTGGCCATTGCCACACCGTCGGCCCAGACCGCCGCCGCGGCCACTCGCAGCATTCCGGTGGTGTTCTCCGCCGTCACCGACCCGGTCAGCGCCAAGCTGGTGAAAAGCCTGGAGACCCCCGGTGCCAATATCACCGGGGTGACCGACATGCTGCCCCTGGAGCGCCACCTGGACATGGTGCTGCGGGTGGTACCGGACGCCAAGAGCATCGGTACCGTGTACAACCCCGGCGAAGCCAATGCCGTGGCCCTGGTGGAGCTGCTGGAAGAAAAGCTTGAGGCCCGTGGCCTGAACCTGGAGAAAGCCGCCGCCACCAAGACCTCGGAAGTGCTGGGCGCCGCCCGCTCCCTGTCCGACAAGGTGGACGCCATCTACCTGACCACCGACAACACCGTGATCAGCGCCGCCGAGGCGGTGGTTTCCGTGGGCGAGCGCTCCAAAATTCCCGTGTTCGCGGCCGATACCGCCACCGTCGAGCGGGGCGCCGCCGCGGCCATGGGCTTTGACTACTACGACCTGGGCCGCCAGACCGGCGCCATGGTTGCCCGCATCCTTGAGGGTGCCGACACCGCGGACATGCCGGTGGAGACCGTGGACAAGCTGGAACTCTACGTGAACCCCGGCGCGGCCGAGAAGATGGGCGTCACCCTGAGTGATGACCTGATCTCCGAAGCGGCCAAAGTGGTCGGCGACGACTGAACACTCCGGCGGGCCCGGCGTTGACCGCCCGGCCCGCTCCAGCCTTGCGAACCCCCGATCATGCTTAGTCAGATTGCTTTTTTCGGTGCTGTCGAGACCGGACTGATCTATGGCCTGGTGGCCTTCGGCATTTACCTCTCCTTCCGGGTGCTGGACTTTCCGGACCTGACCGTGGACGGCAGCTTTCCGCTGGGCGCCGCCGTCGCCGCGGTACTCATCCTGGCGGGCTGGAACCCCTGGCTGGCCACCGCCATGGCCATGCTGGCGGGTATGGCCGCCGGTGCGGTGACCGCCCTGCTCAACGTCAAACTGGGCATCCTCAACCTGCTGGCCTCTATCCTCACCATGATCGCCCTGTACTCGGTGAACCTGCGGATCATGGGCAGCCCCAACCTGCCCCTGCTGATGGAAGAAACCGTGGTGACCTGGTGGGAGAACCTGTTGCCGCCGGAATACTACTTCCTGGCACCGGTGGCCCTGTTTGCTGTGGTCGTGGTAGTCAGCCTGGTGCTGCTGTGGCGCTTCATGAAGTCGGAAATCGGCCTGTCCATGCGCGCCACCGGCGCCAACCCCCGCATGGCCCGGGCCCAGGGCATTGCCACCGGTGCCATGGTGGTACTGGGGGTGGCCCTGTCCAATGGCCTGGTGGGCGTCGCCGGCGCGCTGGTGGCCCAGAGCCAGGGGGCGGCGGACGTCACCATGGGGGTGGGTGTGATCGTTATCGGCCTGGCCTCGCTGATCGGTGGTGAGGCGGTAATCAGCCCCACCACCGTGGTGCGGGCCCTGCTCGCCTGCGTGGTGGGCGCCATCATGTACCGGCTGGCCATTGCCTTCGCCCTCAATGCCGACGTGCTGGGCCTGGAGTCCCAGGACCTGAACCTGATCACCGCGGTGCTGGTGACCCTGGCCATCGTGCTGCCGGGCTTCCGTAACACCATCCGGTCACGCCTGACCCGCAACCGAGCCTGAGGAGAGACCATGATCCGAGCAGACGACCTCAAGCTGACCTTCGGCAAGGGTACGCCGCTGGAGAACCCTGCCCTGCGGGGCATGAGCCTGACCGTGAACCAGGGCGAGTTCGTGACGGTGATTGGCAGCAACGGCGCCGGCAAGTCCACCTTCCTCAACGCCCTGGCGGGGGAAGTGATGGTGGATTCCGGCCATATCGAGGTGGACGGCCGGGACGTCACCCGTCTGCCCACCCACAGGCGCGCCCGCCGCGTGGCACGGGTGTTCCAGGACCCGCTGGCGGGCACCTGTGAAGGCCTCTCCATTGAGGAGAACCTGGCCCTGGCCATCAAGCGGGGCCAGCGCCGGGGGCTGAGCAGCGCCGTCAAGCGCAGCTATATGGAACGCTTCCGTGCCGCCCTGGCCAAGCTCAACCTGGGCCTGGAGAACCGCCTGGGGGACAAGATGGGCCTGCTCTCCGGCGGCCAGCGCCAGGCGGTGAGCCTGCTGATGGCCAGCCTGACCCCCTCCGCCATCCTGCTGCTGGACGAACATACCGCGGCACTGGACCCGAAAACCGCCAACTTCGTGCTGGCACTGACCCAGGAGATCATCGCCGAGCAGAAGCTCACCGCACTGATGGTCACCCACAGCATGAAACAGGCGCTGGAGGTGGGCGAGCGCACGGTGATGCTGCACCAGGGCCAGGTGGTGTTCGACATTGCCGGCCCCGAACGCCAGGGGCTGGACGTGAAGGACCTGCTGGAGCTGTTCGAGAAGCAGCGCGGGCTGGAAGTGGAAGACGACAGCCTGCTGCTGGGCTGACCCGGCTGTTCACAAAAAAGGCGAAGCCGGCAGGGCCTGACCGGAGTCGGTGCCCTGCTTACAAACCGAAACATATGTCTCTTTTCTGTCCATAAGCGGCGGAAACCCTGCCCCGTCTGGCTTACCGGCGTTACAAGCGTTTCAGCGATAATTTTTTTGCAACATCCCGCCCCTTTTAATAGCGCCTCTTTTCTTCACACAACACTATATAGTGTTTATACTCCGGAACATCCAACTAGATATAGTGTTTGACCCAAACCCCGACAGGGTCGTCAAACCCGTAGTGGGCGCCGTTTCCGCGGCGCCTGAACCACAAAAAATCCGGCAAATCGAGGGTGGAGATGAGCGCAAAACTACAGGTAGTAACCACAGATATTCCGATGCAGGATGCCTCACTGGACATCTGGAGCAGCAAGTACCAGTTAAAGACCAAGACCGGTGAACCTGTAGACCGCACCATCGACGAAACCTACGAACGGGTGGCCAAGGCCCTCGCCGAGGTGGAACCCAAGGCCAAGCGCAACCAGTACATGAAGGAGTTCATCTGGGCCCTTCAGAACGGCGCCATTCCGGCAGGCCGGATCACCTCCAATGCCGGTGCCGAGGCCCACAAGCCGGCCACCTCCACCATCAACTGCACCGTGTCCGGCACCGTTCGTGATTCCATGAACGACATCCTGGAGAAGAACCACGAAGCGGGCCTGACCCTGAAGGCCGGCTGCGGCATCGGCTACGAGTTCTCAACCCTGCGCCCCCGGGGTGCCTATGTGGCCGGCGCCGGTGCCACCACCTCCGGCCCGCTGTCGTTCATGGACATCTTCGACCGCATGTGTTTCACCGTATCCTCCGCCGGTGGCCGCCGTGGCGCCCAGATGGCCACCTTCGACGTACACCACCCGGACGTGATCGAATTCATCCAGGCCAAGCGTGAAGACGCCCGCCTGCGCCAGTTCAACCTGTCGCTGCTGATCACCGAAGACTTCATCGAAGCCGTACGCAACGGCGACGACTGGCACCTGTCCTTCCCGGTCACCCGGAAGGAGGCCGAAGATGAAGGCCTGAACCTGAACGACACCAGCCAGTTTGTCTACCGCGACTTCCCGGTGCAGGAAGGCTACGTCACCAACGACGAAGGCAAGGTGGCCTGCCGCATCTATCGCACGGTGAAGGCCCAGTTCATCTGGGACACCATCATGACCTCCACCTACGACTACGCGGAGCCGGGCTTCATCCTCATCGACAAGGTGAACCAGATGAACAACAACTGGTTCTGCGAGGAAATCCGCGCCACCAACCCCTGTGGCGAACAGCCCCTGCCCCCCTACGGCAGCTGCCTGCTGGGCTCGGTGAACCTGACCAAGTTTGTGGAGAACCCCTTCACCGACAAGGCCAGCTTCAACTACGAGAAGTACCGCAAGGTGGTGGCCATCTTCACCCGCATGCTGGACAACGTGGTGGAAATCAACGGCCTGCCCCTGGAGCAGCAGCGCCACGAGATCACCTACAAGCGCCGCCACGGCATGGGCATTCTCGGCCTGGGTTCCACCCTCGCCATGCTGCGCATGCCCTACGGCTCTGACGAGTCGGTGCAGTTCACCGAGGAAGTGGTCCGCGAAATGGCGGTGGAAGGCTGGCGCCAGTCCCTCGCCCTGGCCGAGGAAAAAGGCCCCGCCCCCATCATGGACGACGAGTTCGAGGTAACCCCCAAGATGCTGGCCTGGCGCCCGCAGCTGGCGGAAGACGGCTACCAGGTGGGCGACCGCATCAAGGGCCGCATCCTGCACGCCAAGTACAGCAACTACATGAAGCGCATTGCCGAGGTGGAGCCGGAGCTGGTGGAAAAGCTGGCGGAGAAAGGTGGCCGCTTTACCCACCACACCTCCATCGCCCCCACCGGTACCATCAGCCTGTCGCTGGCCAACAACGCCAGCAACGGCATCGAGCCCAGCTTCTCCCACCATTACGCCCGCAACATCATCCGCGAGGGCCGCAAGACCAAGGAGAAGGTGGACGTCTTCAGCTTCGAACTGCTGGCCTATCGCCACCTGATCAACAGCGGTGCCATGCCCTTCTCCGAGGAGGAGGACAAGAAGCTGCCAGAGTACTTCACCACCGCCGACGACGTGACCCCGAAGCAGCACGTGGACATCCAGGCCGCGGCCCAGAAGTGGGTGGACTCGTCCATCTCCAAGACCGCCAACGTGCCCACAGACTTCGCGTACCCGGACTTCAAGGACATCTACATGTACGCCTACGAGAAGGGTCTGAAGGGCTGCACCACCTTCCGCTTCAACCCGGAAGCCTTCCAGGGTGTGCTGGTGAAGGAATCGGATCTGGAAAACACGCTGTACGAATTCACCCTCGACGATGGCAGCAAGGTGACCTTCAAGGGTAACGAGAAAGTCGAATACGACGGCGAGATCCACACCGCCGCCAACCTCTTCGACGCCCTCAAAGAAGGCACTTACGGCAAATACTGATCCGGGAACTGACAGGAACCAAGACCATGACTGCAAAGATTACCAACAAGATCGTCGGCTACCGGGTCAAAAAGGCAGACCCGGAGGCCCAGGCACCCGCACCGGCCCCGGAGAAGCAGGGCCCCAAGCCGATCCAGATGAACGAGAACATCGAGCGGCCGGACTTCCTGCTGGGCACCACCTACAAGATCAAGCCGCCGGTGGCCGAGCACGCGATGTACATCACCATCAACGACATCCTGCTCAACGAAGGCACCGACCACGAAAGCCGGCAGCCGTACGAAGTGTTCATTAACTCCAAGTCCATGGAGCACTTCCAGTGGGTCATCGCCCTCACCCGGGTTATCTCCGCCGTGTTCCGCAAGGGCGGCGACGTGACCTTCCTGGTGGAGGAGCTGCGCTCGGTGTATGACCCCAACGGGGGCTACTTCAAGAAAGGCGGCGTGTTCATGCCGTCGCTGGTGGCCGAGATCGGTGCGGTGATTGAGCGGCACCTGAAGGCCATCGGCCTGATTGAAAGTGAAGAGATGAGTGAAGTCACCAAGCGGATCCTGGCGGAGAAGCGGGCGGAGTTTGAGACGGCTCAGCAGACCCCTTCCAATGATGAAAACGCCAGTGAATATCCGGCCAATGCCACGCTTTGTAATAAGTGCCATACCCAGGCTGTGGTTATGATGGATGGGTGTGCGACCTGTCTTTCTTGTGGCGACAGTAAGTGCGGTTGAGGGATTGGTAGTTTGAAGAGGTAGTGCAAGGAGCCCGGTTGGCATAGCTGATCGGGCTTTTTTTTGGGTGAGGTTTCTGGATTGACGTGATGTGTCTCGGCTTTTTGGTGGCTGACGACGCTTTTCGCAGATATCCCTCGGATATTCAACCATTTTTGTCGGTAAATTCGAAATCTACCGACATTTTATCGTATTCTTACGAGTGGATATGCTGGTTTTGGGGGGCGAATGGTCTTGCAGAGCTTTGAGTTATAAGGGTATTTTGTTTCTATTGGGAGCGGCGAGGCCGGGGTATATTACCATTTTTGGCGTAGAATAAACTGTTATACACAAGGAGAAACTCGTGCTTCGTAGCCAAGAAGTTTTAAGGCTCACCAATCTAGTCAAAGACTCTTTCCGCATAAGGCCCAACCACAATCCTGACTACGTCGACGTGTCTGGACATTTGGAAAGGTTCCGGTCTAACCAGCACCAAATCGTCTTTGGGCGGAGAGGGTCGGGAAAATCGTGTCTTTTCGTGCATTTTTTGAACGATAAAGAAGCAAATAATGGAATACTTCCGATCTATATCGAAGGTGATGAGTTCAAAAGACTCACCTATCCTGATCTGCTGGTTCGGCTACTTCTAAAAATTTTTGAAAGCATGCCCTCGGCTAATCAATCTTGGAGGAAGTGGTTAAAAAGACCGAATTCGATACAGCGAAATATTAAGGATTTACGAAAAATTCTCTCCCAAGCCGAGGAAGCACAAGTTAAGCAGACCGATGGAACGAATTCCGAACATGGTGCTGGTCTTGAAAAAGGTCCGGCGAAAGCTCATGGAAAAATCTCAAATAGCCATGAAAAACAAAGTGAATTCAAAGAGCAAAAGTTAGATCATCTCGAACGTTACCTCAGTGATTACAAAAAATCACTTTCAGAAGCCTTAGATAAAACCAGATATGATTCAGCATTTATACTGCTTGATGACTTTTATCTCATACCAAGAAGTCGACAACCCGATGTTATAGACTACCTTCATCGTTTACTCCGTGGCACAAATTTTTATATAAAGATCGGAACAGTAAGGCATCGAACGACCATTATTAGAAATGGCGATCAAACGATAGGTGTGGAACTTCATCAGGACGTAGAGGAAATAAATCTCGATCGGACGTTAGAAGATTTAGAGGCCACCAGCGAATA
>JBMCIH010000029.1:0-10354 GCA_048617055.1 Marinobacter sp.
CGGTATGGACCTGCTGGCCCTGATGACCGGCTCCGAAGGCCTGCTGGGCATCGTCACCGAGGTGCAGGTCAAACTGCTGCCCAGACCGGAGGTGGCCCAGGTGGTGATGGCAGGGTTCGCCACCGTGCAGGAGGCGGGCGAGGCGGTCGCCGGCATTATTGGGCGGGGCATCATCCCCGGCGGGCTGGAGATGATGGACGGCTTCGCCATACAGGCGGCGGAAGACTTCGCTCACGCCGGTTACCCCACCGATGCCGCCGCCCTGCTGCTGTGCGAAGTGGACGGCACCCGGGAGGAAGTGCAGCACCATATCCACCAGGCGGAGACACTGTTCCGGGAGCTGGGCGCCACTTCGGTGCGCACCTCCAGTTCTGAAGAGGAGCGGGCGCTGTTGTGGAAAGGCCGCAAGTCGGCCTTCCCGGCGGTCGGCCGTATCTCTCCGGACTATTACTGCATGGACGGCACCATTCCCCGCCGTCAGCTGGCCCATGTACTCACAGAGATGCAGAAGCTGTCGGAGCACTACGGACTGCGGGTGGCCAATGTGTTTCACGCCGGCGACGGCAACCTGCACCCGCTGATCCTGTTTGACGCCAATGTGGAGGGGGAGTTCGAGCGCACCGAAGCCTTTGGCGGGGACATCCTCAACCTGTGTGTTGCCGCAGGCGGCAGCATCACCGGTGAGCATGGTGTGGGGATGGAAAAAATCCGCCAGATGCCCAACCAGTTCGGTAACCTGGAAGTGAGCCAGTTCCACGGCATCAAGCAGGCCTTCGATCCGGAGGGCATCCTCAACCCGGGCAAGGGCGTACCCACACTGCGCCAGTGCCAGGAGTACCGGGCGATCGGGCCGCTGCGGCAGCCCGGTGTACCAGCGGACACGGAGGCCAGCGATGGGTGACATCAGCGGGCAACTGGTGGAGCGGGTGCGACAGGCGGCCGCCCGGGGCATACCCCTCGCCATTTCCGGTGGCGGCAGCAAACCCTTTCTGGGTCGTGGCCTCCGCGGTGAGCCCCTGAGCCTGGCCGACCACACCGGGGTCGTCAGTTACGAGCCGGTGGAGCTGGTGCTGACGGTCCGGGCCGGCACCACCCTGGCGGACATTGAGGCCACCCTGGCGGAGCATGGCCAGTGGCTGGCCTTCGAGCCGCCCCGCTTCGCCAGCACCGATACCATCGGCGGCACCCTGGCCGCCAACCTGTCGGGCCCCGGCCGGCCCTGGCAGGGCTCGGTTCGGGACCATGTGCTGGGCCTGCGGCTGATCAATGGCCGTGGCGAGCACCTGAAATTTGGTGGCCAGGTCATGAAGAATGTGGCCGGCTACGACGCCTCGCGGCTGCAGGCCGGTGCGCTGGGATGTCTTGGGGTGCTTACCGAGATCTCCCTGAAGGTCTTGCCACGCCCGGCCATGGAGCGGACCCTGGTGCAGGCGATGGATCACCACCAGGCCCTGGAGCTGATGAACCGCCTGGCCGGTCAGCCCAAGCCCCTGACGGGGACCTGCTGGTATCAGGGCATGCTGTATCTGCGCCTGTCCGGTTCCCGTCCGGCGGTGGAGGCTACGGCCGATGCCTGGTGCGACGACAGTGGCGGGCAGATGGACGTACTGGAAGACGGCCATCGCTTCTGGCAGCAACTCCGCGACCAGCAGCTGCCCTTCTTTGAGGGTGAAACCCCGCTGTGGCGTTTGTCCGTGAAGCCTACCGCCTCCATGGGCGAACTGGACGAGCAGGCCCTGATCGACTGGGGTGGTGCCCAGCGCTGGGTCCGTGTCGGTGACGAGAGCTTATCGGTCATGGCCGGCAGGGCCGCCGGGGCGGGAGGCCAGGCGGCGCTGTTCCGGCATGGTGACCGCAGTGGTGAGGTCATGCACCCCCAGCCCGGGGCCCTGCGGGACATCCAGAAGCGACTGAAAACTTCTTTCGACCCGGTGGGCATCTTCAATCCCGGGCACCTGTATAGCTGGCTGTAAACATGCAAACCAATCTTGTCCAGGAATTCGCCGCACAACCCGAAGGCCAGGAAGCTGAAGCCATCCTGCGAAGCTGCGTGCACTGCGGCTTCTGTACCGCCACCTGCCCTACCTACCAGGAGCTGGGGGACGAGCGGGACGGCCCGCGGGGGCGGATCTACCTGATGAAAATGTTCCTGGAAGGACAGGAAACCACCGACAAGACCCGGCAGCACCTGGACCGCTGCCTCAGTTGCCGGGCCTGCGAGACCACCTGTCCGTCGGGGGTGCAGTATTGCCGCCTGCTGGACATCAGCCGGGGGCTGATGGAGCAGCGGCTGGAACGCCCCGTGGGGCAGCGCTGGCTGCGCCGGGCACTGGTTTGGGTATTGCCCCGCCGCCGCCTGTTCGGAGCCCTGTTGCGCCTGGGGCAGCTCTTCCGGCCGGCGGTGCCGGAACCGCTGCGTCGCAAGATTCCGCCGCGCCGCCAGGCCAGCCCCTGGCCCGCCGGCAGTCACGCCCGCAAGGTGCTGGCACTGGCCGGCTGCGTACAGCCTTCGGCCACCCCCAACACCAACGCCGCAGCAGCGAGGGTACTGGACCGCCTCGGCATCACCCTGGTGGAGGCTCCCCAGGCGGGCTGCTGTGGTGCTGTCAGCTACCACCTGGGTGAGCAAGAGGACGGCCTTGACTACATGCGCCGTAACATAGACGCCTGGTGGCCGGCCATTGAAAACGGCGCCGAGGCCATCGTGATGACGGCGTCCGGCTGTGGCGCCATGGTGCAGGACTATGGCCACCTGCTGAAAGACGACCCGGCCTATGCCGACAAGGCCCGTAAGGTGAGCGAACTGACCGTGGACCTGGGCGCCTTTCTGCTGGCCGAGGATCTGGAGAAGCTTGGCGCGGTTACCGGGCAGGGCAGGGTGGCGTTCCATTGCCCCTGCACGTTGCAGCACGCCATGAAGCAGGGCACGGTGGTGGAGCAGGTGCTGAGAAAGGCCGGCGTCGAGCTGGCGGAAACCACCGACCGGCACCTGTGCTGTGGCTCCGCCGGCACCTATTCGGTGCTGCAGCCGGAACTGAGCCAGCGGCTGCTGGCGAACAAGCTGGCGGCGCTGACCATGGATGCTCCGGATGAAATCGTTACCGCCAATGTCGGCTGCCAACTGCACCTGGAGACCCGCTCTCCGGTACCCGTGCGCCACTGGATCGAGCTGATGGACCGGCCTGCCTGATTGGCGGTTTGAACGCGAGTCCATGACATTTCGGCAATTTCTCGATGAGTTCGTGGTCCTGTGCTACGTTGAAGGGGAATGAACGTGAAAAAGCGTTGTTCACTAACCGAGGAGGCAAGTGATGGCTGTGCAATCTCAGGATGTAAAAGGCAACAATGCAGAGTACGAACAGGTGAAGGCCGATGTGCGGGCCCTGAGGGATGACCTGGCCAAGCTGAGCAAGAGCGTTGCCGAAGGCCAGAAGAACAATCTCAATAGCTTCCGCGATGAAGTCCGGCGGGAGAGCCAGGAAGCGATGGACTATGCACGGGGCGCCAGCGAGAAGGCCATGCATGAGGTTGAGGACCGCATCGCCGAGCGTCCGTTTCTGACGGTCATTATCCTGTTTCTGGCAGGGCTGGTGGTTGGCAAGCTGCTTGACCGGTAACAATGTTCTCCAAACAGGAAGCTGAAGGGCTTGCGCGCAAGGCCATAGCCGCCCTTATCGGGGCCATGCTGGCGTTTGCCTTGCTGTCGACCCTGCTGATCGCGGGGCTGGTCCTGTTGTTATGGGCCGCCACCGCCGGTCTCACGCCTGTGGTGGGTCAGGCCGGGGCCCTGGCCATAGCCGGGGCCACCTGTTTCCTGCTGCTCGGCCTGTTTTTCTGGCGCCTGATCAGGGCCAGAGCCACCTCCGGTGAAGGCGAGGGTGAACCAGGCCTTACTCTGCGCGAACGCCTTGAGCAGACCATTCGTGAAAACCCCCTTGAAGCCGCCCTCGGCGCATTCGCGCTGGGCATCTTCGGCCAGGCCGATGCACGATTCCGGGCAATGGTGCTGCAAAGTGGCATCGCTTTCATGCGTCAGGTCAGCGCCGAGTCCGCCGAATCCCCAGGCGATGCGGATTCGCCGCCAGAGGACGATGGTAAGCCGCTCGGCGGTGAGCCCTGAGCGCCCTGTTTCAGGAAGAAAGTAACCCCGCGTAGGCACAGTACAGGAAGGCACCTGAGCCGGTGAGGATCAGAAGCCAGGCTGGAATGACCATGTCGTTACGGTTGACGGTTTTCATCGTGCCTCTCTCGTATTGATGCATGTCAATTTCTATACGGTTAGCACGCAGCATAGATCAAAACCTGTCCGCCGGTATGTGATGGACAACAATAAACAGCGCGATGTGATCCGGTGGGTACGGGTTGTTGAAAACCCTCGCGCCTCTGGCCGGACAAGCGCTGACAAGGATCAGTCGGAGTCCGGCTTGCCCAGGGTCTGAATGGGGGGATAGAAGGTGGAACGATGAGGGTTTTCGTCATCCGGGTAAAGAATGTCGTCCACAAAGTCCAGGCTTTCTGCCATGAGCCCGGGGCTGGCAATGCCCGGTCCACTGTGTTCCGGGTTGATCAGCAGGTTCAGGCGCGCCCGCTCCCTGCCGGTAACCGCATTGACCCGGATGGCCATGCGGGCTGACTGCTCAAAAGGTACCCCGCGGTCAGTGGTGTCATGCACCAGCAGAATGGGGGGGAAGTCAGTATTTACCTGTGCCACCGGACTGGCTTCCAGCCCCGGTTTGCTCTGGTAGGAAGAGTAGCCCAGCAGCTGGTCGGCCGCGTCCCGGCTGGCTGGTGGCAGGTCGGTGATATCCGCTATCCCGTTCCAGGATACGACCCCCTGTACCTCTGACGAAGCCTCTTCATGGCCCGGCGCCAGGTTTTCGCCGCTCACTTCGCCATTAGTGGCAGCCAGCATCTGGGCGAGGTGGCCGCCGCTGCCGCTGCCCCACACCACGACCCGGTCAGGGTCGAGCTGGTACCGGCCGGCGTTGGCACGCAGAAAGCGGACAGCGGCCCTGGCGTCATGAAGCTGGGCCGGCCAGAGGGCTTCTTCCGCCAGGCGGTAGCCGACACTCACCAGGGCGTAGCCCTGATAGATGGCCCAGTAGGCGGCGGCATCAGACGCGGATGCCCGGTCACCGGAGTGCCAGTCGCCGCTGTGAAAGTGCACGATGGTCCGGTAGGGTGGCTCACCCTCGAACGGGTAAATAATGTTCAGTCGCTGCCTGGGACTGCTCTCGCCGGTGGTATAGGCGACACCTTCCTCCACCTTCCAGAATTGCTGAAGGTCTATACGACCGGACGATGCCGCCATCGAGCCGGCCGTGCTGTCGTCCTGCTGGCGACTGGTCATGCGCCGCAGGGCCTGGTGGAAGTCTGCCAGCAGTTCCGGGGTGGCCTTTCCGGTCAGCTCAAGGGTTACCGGGGGTATCTCCCTGGCATGGGTCACACCGGCAAGTCCGGGTAAGGCCAGCACTGCGATAAGCATGATCCGGAACGTCAAATCTGGCTCCTTTCGGGGGGGCATCGTTGGAAATCGGTCGGTGCCAAGGATAATGGTTGCCAGTGGCGGCGTCACCACCGGCGTACCTCACCGAGGGCGATCGTTCAGGCGCGGCGGAAACCCGCCAGCGCTGCCGCGGCCACCACAAACAGGCTGCCGAATACCTGGTTCATCCGCCTCTGGCGTCGGGGGGTGGTCATGAACCGGTACAGCTGGCTGGCCAGCAGCGCATAGCCGAGCATGACCATGCAGTCGACGACGATGAGTGTCAGCCCCATGGTGGCCAGCTGCGGCACATGGGGCTCGCCGGCCACCAGGAACTGGGGAAACAGGGCCACCAGGAAGACTGTGGCCTTGGGGTTGGTGAGGTTGACGAAGGCAGACTGCCAGAACCGTTTGCGGTCGCTGACAAAGGCCTGGGTACTGCCCGGGTATGATTGCACGGGCTCCCGCCACTTCTGGATGCCAAGCCATACCAGGTAGGCCACCCCCAGCCATTTGATGATCGAGAGAGCGAGGGTGGATGAGGCAATGACGGCCCCCAGACCGGCACCCACCAGCAGGATCTGGGTGGCATAGCCCAGTTGCAGGCCCAGGATGGCAGGCACGGAGCGGCGAACCCCATACTGCAGGCCGTTGCTCATGGTATTGACGGCGCCGGCGCCGGGGGAAACGGATATAAGCACCGCCGCCGCAACAAAGGTGAGCCAGAGGGTGAGTGACATCGCGTACGCTCGTCTGGTATGTCAATGGTATAATCGCCCGCACAGTCACGGCCACGAGGGAGACCACCATGGCAAAACGACGGGCAAGGCCCATACAGCATAGCGCGGTCCGGCAGGACCTGAGAACACCCAAGTACCGGATGCGGGTGGTGGAGGACAAAACCAGGTACAAGCGCCGCCGCGACAAGGTGGTCAGGGCAGAGGACTTTCGCAAGGCCGCCTGAGACTTGCCGGCATGAACCCTTGGGTTTTTAACGGCATGACAGGCGGGTTTACGAAAGTTCTCTGGTGTTTCGGCGCTGGTGTCGAAACATTTAACGCTTGCCACAGTCCTCCGTTTCGGCCGCGGCCCGCGGCGCCGGGCCAGGGCAGGCCGGGAGACCATACCTTGCTGCCTCATTCCCACCCCCATGAACAATCGGTTACTTCAGGACAGCCCCGATTTACAACTATTGGCGTGCTTATGCAGGGCAAATATTCGTCCCCGGAATAATGGGTGTGTCGGTATACGCGGCTTGAGTTCGTGTCCGTTTAATTGACGCCCTGTAGCGCTACGGAGCGTAAGCGGTTGATATGGTTTTATGGTCCGGGATTTGCTGGGCATAAGGGGCGAACAGGACAATAACCGATTTAGGGACACCCCATGCTTGCCCGATTGTGCTTTCTTCTTGCTCTTGCTGTACCCGGCTTCGCCCATGCTGGCCTGCTTCAATACGATCTCGACTTCGAAACCTATGACTCGGAAAACTTTGTCAACGGCAGTGGCTTCCTGCTGACGGACACTGACCTCAACGCCATTGTTGGCGGCTACCTTGAATGTGATGAGTTTATCTTCACCTGGTCCAACGACCAGCCAGAGCCGCTGGCCCGGCTGGACGAGTATTACGACGCGGACGTGGTCAGAGGCAATGCCAACGGTATAGACGAAATGACCGGTGAGGCCGGTACGTTCGAGCTGATGTTCCTGCTCTGGCCCCCCTCGGAGGATGGCAATTTTGCCGACGAGCTGCACAACCATGTCAGGGAGGACGTCTGGTCCACCATCCACCTGCCGTCGTCCACCCGCCCGGAAGATCACTGGATGAATTCGCCGCTGGAGACGCATTTCGTCCTCGATTCACCGGTTGACGTGGTGTTTGATGTGCCCGCCCCTGGGTCTCTTCCCCTTGTGGTGCTTGGCATGATGGTGCTGGCCCTGCGCCGATTCCGCGCCAGAATCTGAAACCCCTCGGTCCTTCGCTTCATCCGGAGCTCCCTGGCGCTGGGCCTGCTACCCCGGTATGGTATTCCCTTTCCCCCTTTGTGTTCCGCTGCCCCCCGGCAGCGGACGCAGTACGTCAGACTATTGACAGGATGGAGTATGGACTATATCGGACCGGTCAGCAGCGCCGTGATGGCGATAGTCTGGATAGTGTACTTCCAGGTGTTTTTTATCCAGTACAAGCGAAACAGCCGCCCCTACCTCGTTATTCATCATGCCCAGAACGAGAATCCGGATGCGGTCTGTCTTCTGGTCAATATGGGCAAAGAAACTGTGCATGTTCAGTGTGTGCAGTTGGTGGCCTATACCCGGGCCGGGGAAGAGCGCGTGATGACGGTGACCGAGTACCGGCGGGTGGGGGCCGATGACCAAAGCATTCAGCAGATATTGCGCCAGGGGCCCCTGCAGCCAGGCGGTTATCTGGTGCTGGGTTCTTTTCGCAGCATCATTCTCGGACGCAGGAGCGAGGACGACGACGCCGAGTACCTGCTAGAGGACATTACCGATATCGAGCTGCGTGCCGCCTTTATTCACGGGCCAAGCCGGTCGCCGGTCGGGGTCCGCCGGCATTTCGTCCTGCGGCACGAGGCAGGTGGAACCCGGATCCTGCCACACAATATTCACAGTGAGCAGCTGACCCGCCGCAAGGACCGCCACCAGGTCCGGCAATGGGTTGAAAGTGAGCTCCAGCCGGAGCGGGAAGGCCCCGGTGAGTCGGATTATTCGAGCCAGGCCCAGCAGGAGTGAGGGCAGGGTGCGCAGGACAATGGCACCTCTCCCCTGCCATAATACGGACTGGTTTTCGCCAGGAAGCTATTCATGACAGATGTAGGTGATCCCAAGTCGGCCCGTGAACTCAAGGGCGGCACCGGCATCCGGCGCATTATCAATGCCGCTGGTTATTCGATGCAGGGCTTCAGGGCGGCCTTTCGCACTGAGCCGGCCTTCCGGCAACTGGTCCTGCTGAACGTCCTGCTGTTGCCCGTGGCGCTCTGGGTGGATGTGTCACCCGCCGAGCGGGCGCTGCTGTTGATAACACCGTTGCTGTCACTGACCATCGAACTGATCAACTCCTCCATCGAGCATGTGGTAGACCGTATCTCCCTCGAATTGCACCCCCTGTCCAAGTCCGCCAAGGACATGGGCAGTGCCGCGCAGTTCATGGGACTGGTGCTGATTGCCGTGTGCTGGGGCACTATTCTGCTTTAAGCCTGTGCTTCGGGTTGAGGCTGGCCCGGACGTTAAACGGGGATCTCCACCGCTGCCACCAGGCCTCCACTGCGGGCCGGGAGGAAGCTTATCTGGCCTCCGTAACGGCCGACGATGTCGCGGACGATGGCAAGGCCCAGGCCGTGCCCAGGGGTCTGTTCATCGAGCCGTAACCCCCGCTGCCCCAGGGAGCTGGCCTCGCCCTCCTCAACGCCCGGACCATCATCCGTCACCCTGATTCGCACTGAGCCGTTGCGTTGTTCCAAAGAGAGTTCGACGCACTGAGCGGACCATTTGCCGGCGTTATCAAGCAGGTTTCCCAGTATTTCATTCAGATCATGCTCTTCCAGCGGCCACCGGCTTTCCTCGGGGAGCGAGCCCGACAGTTCGAACGTCTTGTCCGGATACAGCCGCCCCATCATCCAGAGCAGCTCCCGTGCCTGTTTGACCGGGTAGGCGCTCTGGCCCACCTGGGGCCCGGCGAACCGGCTGCGACGCATTTCCGATTCAAGCTGCCGGTTCAGGTCATCCAGGCGTGCGGCCATCTGACGTCTCAGGTCGTCGTCAAGGGTGCGGGAGCTGTCTTCCAGTATCTGGCGGACAGCGGCGATCGGCGTCTTGACGCTGTGGGACAGGTTTGCCAGTGCCTCCCTGGACCGCTCCAGCCGTTGGTCCAGGGAATCCAGGAGCTGGTTGAGCTGCCGGACCAGCGGGCGGAATTCATCGGGGCCCTCGACATTGATGCGGGCTATCTCACCACCCTGAAGCCGGTTCAGGGCCGCCTGAAGCCTTACCACAGGACGTAGAGACAGTGTAATTCCCACCCAGAGACTTCCTGCCAGCAGAATGATCAGCAGAACAGAAACCACAGCCGTCCAGGCATGCAGTTCAGCCTGGCTGTTATGCAGGGCTTCCATATCTTCCGCAACGATCACGACGATGGGAACGCCGTCGACCTCGAAGGACCGACGGTAAGCGAGAATACTGGATGGCGCGTCAGCGACTGAGGCATCCTGGATCCGCACGGCGCCCTGCTCTTCAGAAGCTAACAACGGCCTCAGCAGGGGAGTCCAGGACTCCGGGGAAACCGTCTGCTGTGAGGGTGAGGCCATGGCAAAGGCGTGGTGAAATACCTCCTGGAAGTAATCACCGGTTCGCAGCGTGTCGAGCCTGCCCCCGGACTCACGTATCTGGTGCTCCAGGAAGGCGACTTCGTCTTTTAACCGGCTCTCCACAAAATCGCGGGACATGCGTTCCAGCAGGGCACCATGGATAAACCATGCCAGGGCCATCAGCGCAATCCCCGCCGGCAGCAGCAGGAGCAGTAGCATACCCCGTACAGAGCGGGGCCTTTTAGCCATGGGCATCGAACAGATACCCCTGGCCACGCCGCGTTTTGATGGTGTCAGCCCCTACCAGCCTCCTCAGACGACGGATATAGGCTTCGATGACGTTCTCACTGGGGCTGTCGTTCAGATTGTAGAGCTGCTCCATAAGTTGTTCCTTGGAAAACACCTGCCCCGGGCGGCTCATGAGACAGCGGAGCAGACGGAATTCGGTACCGGTGAGGCTGTGTTCCCCGCCACTTTCCGTCTTCAGGGTCTGCCGGTTCTCATCCAGCTCGAAACCGCCGGCCCGGACCGAGGAGAGCCCCCGCCC
>JBMCIH010000030.1:0-10240 GCA_048617055.1 Marinobacter sp.
GTACACGGCAACTACCTGAAGAAAAGTATCGAAAATGCCGGTCTGGATCCTACTGCCCTGCCCGAGTCAGACCCGTCAAAAATGAATTTCGGCTCCGGCAGTGAATCCAAGAGCAAGGCCTGGCGTGATATCTGGGGCGCTGGCCAGGGCGTGGGGGCCGTGAAGACCGTCGGTAATGTGGACGCTCTGGTGGCCCGCCTGATCCGCGAATACGGCGAGGCCCGGCGGCGTCTGGAGCTGACAGAGAACAACACCTCCCCTGTAGCAGAACCTGCCTGAACTCTCCCTTCGGGGGCCTTCCGGGCCCCCGATTTGCCCCCCACGTTATCGCAGCCGGCCGGCAGCTTCGTACCCGAAGCTGCCTGATGGCCACCGGGCAGCGGGCCGCCGGTACTGTCGACTGTCGCGACGCGGTCATCGCCACCTGGCTGCTGGCGCCGCTGTCCCAGGATTTCCCGGCCCTGGCCAGCATTATGACCCCGGCCACCGAAGGCCTGCTCCATTACGACCATCCCGGGGAGCGCCGCCTGATCCGCGCAATGCTGCACTGGCGGACTGGCCAGCCGGATGTTCCGTCCTGTCGACCCCCGGATTTACGGCGTGGTACGGCGGATCCAGCAGACCGCCAGCACCAACCGGCCACTGGAAAGCTTCGCCCGGGAAGCGGGCCTGTCAGTTTCCTACCTGGAGAAGTTGTTCAAGGAGCACCTCGGCCTGCCCTTCACCCGGTACCGGCTCCGCTACCGCGTGCATTTGGCTGTCGTGCTGCTGAGCCTGGGGTATTCGATCACCGACGCGGCCCTGAAGGCGGGATTCTCCAGCTTATCGCACTTTTCCCGTACCTACCGGGCACTGACCGGCGAGACGGCATCGCAGCTACTGCTGAAATCCGGTGCGCATGCGGTGTTAGAGCGAAGCGTGATCAGGGAGGTCTTGCAGGCTATCCGGGTGGCCCCAGCCGGCCTGGAACACGACATGGCCGGCGCCCCGGATGGCTGAACCTGCCCCGTTCAGAGCAGCGGCAGGGTGCCCCGGGCCCACTGCAGCCAGTCTTCTTCCGCGGAGATGCCCTTGAGCAGAACCCGGTGCTGCAGGCGCTGGCCCCGGGTCATGCCCGTTGCAGAAAAGTCCTTTTGCTCGATGGCCCGGTAGGTGGCAAGCCGGTCTTCATGCCAGCGAATCAAACGCTCCAGCTCATTGCGCACTCCGATAGGGCCCAGTACCGCCTCGGCCCTGAGCTTCACCATCAGTGCTTCATTGCTCTCACCGGAGCTGCCGGGCTCAGACGTCCATCGTTCCAGCTCCGAACGGCCCTCCGGCAGTACATGATAGACCTTGCGCTTGCGTCCGCCGTTCTCACCTTTCTCTTCGGCTTCGACCCAGCCTGAGGCGGCCATACGGCGAAGTTCCCGGTAGATCTGTTGATGCGTGGCCTGCCAGAAATATCCGATGGACCGGTCGAAGCGGCGGGCAAGCTGGTAACCGGTGGAGGGTTTTTCCAGCAGGGAAGTCAGCAGGGCATATTGAATGGACATGGCTGCGATTCTATCCGCAATGCACCCGCAGGCCAATGGAAACGCCGGGGTGAAGCCAGCAGCCTGCCAGAAAACTTCGGCAGCCGGATGACTCAAACGACCTAATCACCACAAAAACTGACGGTGAACCTCAGTCAGGCTCCGCACTTCTGTGACACAATTCCGGTAAGGTGCCAATTCGTGAAAGCCGGACGGCCAGACTGAACTAGAATTCGTCAGCGCGTCCCATACCAACACGACAGGAAAGCGTATTGCTTCCGGAGTTCGGGGGGGCCGCCACCTGATAAGGGATCACCCGTCAGCACGGGTACACAATGACGAATAAAAACTGTGAAACCACTACCAGTCTCAGAACGCCCAGGTTGCTGATCTGGAGCCGGGAAGTGATGTTCCTTGGCACCTGTTTCAGCCGCCAGGAAACCTTTCGTACCACTCAGGATGTGCTGCTGGTCTGTCTGCAGGGCCAGATGGTTGTCCGCGCCGGTGCCCGCGAGCCCGTCACCACCCGCAGCTGCCTGCTTCCGCCTGGTGTGCTGCTGGACGACACACTGCTCGACAACAGCCGTGCGGTAATGGGCATCTATTACCTGGCGCCCTACTCCCAGGACTATCCCGCCCTTGCAAGCGTCATGGCCTGCCTGGAGGGCGGCATCTGCTGTCATCACCCCGACGAGGACGCCTTGATCCGAGCCATGAAGGCAGTCCGCAATGAGCCCGGCATTACCGCAGCGGAGGCACGCGCCCGTATCCGCAGGATACTGATTCCGCCCCCCCTCAGGGGGCTCAGTTTCCGGGAGTTCGACCCCCGGGTCATCTCGGTCGCCAGGCAGGTCCGGACGAACTTTCACACAGCGCCCTCCCTGTCCGAGCTGGCAGAGTCAGTAAGCCTCTCCGAGTCCCGGCTGGAGAAACTGTTCAAGGAGCAGACAGGTCTGCCCATCACCCAGTACCGGGTCCGCTACCGGGTCTTTATCAGCACCATTGCCATGGCCCTGGGTTATTCGGTTACCGAGGCGAGCCTGCTGGCCGGCTTTTCCAATTCCGCCCACCTGTCCCGGTGCTACCGGCAGGTGAACGGTCTGACCCCCTCTTCCACCTTCCTGAGCCAGCCCTATGTGGACGCCATACTCGACGACTCCGCCGTTGAGTTGGTGGATACGCTGCTGGACCCGCAACCCGTGGCCTGAACCGGGCGCTGACGGAACCATTCACTAAACTGGTAAAAGGGACCCCGGAGGTAAAGGCCCATTTCAGGCCCGGGTCTGAGATGGCGACTTTCCGCCTATCGTCACGGCTGCTATGGTCTGGTCTGAGGGCGACAGAATAAGGAAGACCATGGTGCAAGACCCCACTGCCGGCTGGAAAGACCTCTCACCAGCCCAGGCCATCCAGCTGCAGAAGGAAGCCGCCGGAACCGTCATCACCGAAGATGACCTGCCCGAGGTCACCACCGTTGCCGGCGTGGATGTGGGCTTCGAGAACCGCGATACCGCCCGGGCGGCCATTGTGGTGCTGCGGCTGGCGGACCTGAAACCGGTGGACTATGCCATCGCCCGCCAGCCGGTGCCCATGCCCTACATTCCCGGCCTGCTGTCGTTCCGCGAGTGCCCGGCGATTGTCGAGGCGCTGTCGAAGCTGCGCATCCGTCCCGACCTGCTGCTGTGCGACGGCCAGGGCACTGCCCACCCCCGCCGCCTCGGCGTGGCGTCCCATACCGGCATTCTCACGGGCCTGCCGGCCATTGGTGTCGGCAAGAGCCGGCTGACCGGCAGGCACGGCCCGGTACCGGACGAAAAAGGGGCCTGGACGCCGCTCGAGGACCGGGGTGAGGTGATCGGGGCAGTGCTACGCACCCGGGTCGGCGTCAAGCCGCTCTATGTCTCCCCGGGCCACCGCATCAGCCTGCCCACGGCGGTTCACTACGTCATGGCCTGCGTCACCCGCTACCGCCTGCCCGAGACGACCCGTTGGGCGGACGGCATCGCTTCGGGCCGGGGCCAGCGGTGGCTGGATAAGCTGCCGCTGAGGACGGCTGACCAGACCGGAAACCGCTGAGGGAGCTACTGACGGGACAGCCGTTGACGGGTCGCCAGACGCCCTTGCCGCCGGATTTCGGCGTGCTCGTAGCGCCGGTTCTGATCGGCGGACTCCGGCACCACAGGGGGCACATCAACCGGCTTGCCCTCGTCATCCAGCGCCACGAAAGTGAAGTAGGCCGAGAGGATATGGCGCACATCGCCGGTGTAGCTGTTCTCGGCCTCCACCCGGGCCCCGATCTCCATGGACGACCCCCAGCTGCGATTCAGCGCCAGGCTGAACAGCAGGGTATCGTTGCCCTTCGCCGGTGCCCGGAAGTGAATGGAGTCCACTGCAACGGTGACGCAGACCCGGGCGGAATGGCGCTCCGCCACCACCAGGGCCAGCCGGTCGCACTTGGCCATGATCATGCCGCCAAACACCGTGTCCTGGGCATTCATATCGTTGGGAAAAACCTTGTAAACGTGTTGGTCGATGGCCGAAGCAGCCACCGTCCTCGGTGTTGGACTGGACATGGGCAATACCCTGGTTTGTGGATCTGAACCGGAAAAATAACCATCCCTGATCGGTGTCACCATATGGGGGTCTTGCGGGAAAACTGATTACCGTTTCTCCATTCAGCCTTACAAAACATACTTCAATAACCGTATTTTTTCCTCATCGGGTCCTCATGCATTCCCGATTTCTCAATTCGTGACCGATTTCCGTTCCGGTGCCATTTTGTGAAAGCCAGTGACCTCACCGGCCTTCTACGGTGGTTACGAGGCTACCGGGCCTCTACACAACAATTCACAACAAGCACTGCAACAGGAAAAGCATATGTCTGACAAGTCTGCCAACAACCCGCTGCGGTCCCTGATCGCAGCTTCGACCCTGCTGTTCTCCGCAACCGTCTTTGCCTCCGGCGGCGGTGGCGACGACGGCGGTGACAACGGCTGCACCAGTGACTGCGGCTATGAGCGTGGGCCTGACCCCACCGAATCCTTCCTGGAGGCCTCCGAAGGTCCCTATAACGTCAGTACGGACAATGTCCCCGATTTCAGCTCCGATGGTTTCGGTGGCGGCACCGTGCATTATCCGACGGACGCCGAAGGCACCATGGCAGCGGTGGTGGTGATTCCGGGCTTTGTATCCGCAGAGTCTTCCATTGAGTGGTGGGGCCCCAAGCTCGCCTCACACGGTTTCGTGGTGATGACCATCGATACCAACAGCGGATTTGATCAGCCGGGTAGCCGGGCCACCCAGATCAATAATGCCCTCGATTACCTGGTCGAGGAGAACGACAGCAGCACCAGCCCGGTCAGCGGCATGATCGACCCTGGCCGCCTGGGGGTTATCGGCTGGTCCATGGGCGGGGGCGGCACCCTGCGCGTAGCCTCTGAGGGCCGGATCCAGGCGGCCATTCCGCTGGCGCCCTGGGACAGCTCCAGCTACCGGTTCCGGGACATCGAAACACCAACGATGATCATTGCCTGCGAGTCGGACATTGTGGCACCGGTGCGCAGTCATGCCGATCCGTTCTACGACGCCCTTCCGGACTCCACCGACAAGGCCTTTGTGGAAATGAACAATGGCGACCACTACTGCGGTAATGGCGACAACAGCTACAACGATGAGCTCAGCCGCTTTGGTATCTCCTGGATGAAACTGCACCTGGACCAGGACGAGCGTTATGACCAGTTCCTGTGTGGTCCCGACCACGAAAGTGACTGGGATATCTCCGAGCATCGCAGCACCTGCCCTTACTGAGGGGTGATGTCTCACAGCCTGTTGAGCTGATCGACATCGGGCCGGCTCCCTGCCGGGCCCAGCGGGTCATGGTTCGCCATGGCCCGTTTTTTATGTTCCCCCTTATCTCCCCCTCTGCCTTATGAGCCCCTCCGGCATCCTTGGGCACCGCTGAACGAGCGAGCGCTCGGATTGCCAAAAATCAACCCGGGAGGGAAACCGGGTTCCCGGAACCCGGAGAAATGTGACAGGCGCACCTATTGGTGCCAGTTCGTGAAAGCCGCCAACCGGGGGCCGGGCTAAGGTTCTTCCCCGGGGGCGCAGAGCCCCGTGAACAACCTACAACAAGATTACAGGGAAAATACCATGTTCAAGCAGATCGGAAAGAATTCAGCCCTTTCGCTGCTCGCAGCGGGCAGCCTGATGTTCTCGGCCACAGCCTTTGCCACGGGTGGCGGCGGTAATGATGGCGGCGGTGGTGGTGGCGGTTGCGAAAGCGACTGTGGCTACGAGCGCGGGCCTGATCCCACCGAGTCCTTCCTGGAAGCATCTGAAGGCCCCTACAGCGTACGCACCAGCAGCGTCTCCAGCACGGTCCGGGGTTTTGGTGGCGGCACCATTCATTACCCCACGGGTACGGAAGGCACCATGGCGGCGATCGTTGTAATCCCGGGCTTCGTCTCCCCCGAGTCCTCGATCGCCTGGTGGGGGCCAAAGCTGGCCTCCCACGGTTTCGTGGTGCTGACCATCGGCACCAACAGCGGCTTTGACCAGCCGGCAAGCCGGGCAACCCAGCTCAACAATGCCCTGGACTACCTGATCGAGCAGAACGGCAGCAGCCGCAGCCCGGTCAGCGGCATGATCGACACTGACCGTCTGGGCGTCATGGGCTGGTCCATGGGCGGCGGCGGCTCCCTGCGGGTAGCGACTGAAGGCCGTGTCAGCGCCGCTATTCCCCTGGCGCCCTGGGACAGCTCCAGCTATCAGTTCCGCGACATCAAAACGCCAACGCTGATCTTCGCCTGCGAGAACGACTCCACCGCGCCGGTGCGCAGCCACGCGAGCCCGTTCTACAATGCCATTCCGGACTCCACTGCGAAGGCCTTCGTTGAGCTGGACGGCGGCGGTCATACCTGTGCCAATGGGGACAGTGGCTGGGGCGGCACCTACAACGCGGTATTGAGCCGTCTGGGGGTATCCTGGATGAAGTTGCACCTGGACAAGGACCAGCGTTACAACCAGTTCGTCTGCGGCCCCCGTCACCAATCCGATCGTGACATCTCCGAGTACCGCGGCACCTGCCCGTACTGAGCAGGCGATCTACCGTATGCCCCGGGGCCCGGCCCCGGGGTATGCGAGGTGATGGCACACCAGTTCCATGTTGCAGTACTAAACCCTACCGGTCGGTTTTCCGTACCCGGTCCGGGCAACGCCCCTTCGTTGCCCGGTTTTTTCTGTGTGAACGCAGCACGAACGCGCCGCGACACCGACGCCCGGCAATAAAAAAACAGCGCCCCCCATGAGAGTGACCGCTGTTCACCGGCCAGGCCGACATCAGCCCGGTAGTAGTTTGTCTGAGGTCACGGCATCACATAAACTGCCTTCTACGACCAGCTACCAGGCCACCCAGACCCAGGACAAGCAGGGCCCTTGGTTCTTGCTATGGATTTACAGCGCCTGACGCATCGCAGTTACGGTGCCAAGGAGAAATTATTAACCGAAACTTAGATTCAGACGTTTCCGTAATCGCCACCCGGACTGTAAAAGTTACTGACGCACCGGACGCCTCATCTGGCTATGGCGTACCCTTGCTGCGGCCATACCACCGTCCCAGCGGGGAGGCGGTCACGCCATGAGCCACCAGCGATGCCGCCACGAGGAGGCTTCCGGCAATCCAGGTAACCTCTGTTCCCGTCTCCCGCTGGATAAAAAGGCCGTAGTAAAGCGCCGCAATACCGATGGGGCCGAACCAGCCTGCCAGAGCCGCGGTCGACCACGGTTTCCAGTCGGGAATAAGCGGCCTTAGCAGCAGAATGACCGGCAGCCGCCGCAACAACAGGATACCGGCCACCAGGGCAACGCCGCCCCAGCCCAGTGCACGCCAGTGATCCACCGGTGCCATCAGGCCAAAGAGCATGAAGACCGGCAGGGTAAAAAACAGGTTGACGGCCTCCTGCACCCTGGCCTCCTGAGCCCTGTCACTGCCCCTTACCTCCTGGTCAAAAGCCACGCCAGCAAGAAAGACCACCAGAAGACCGTCTGTGCCAAGGAGTTTGCCGCCACCGAGGGCCAGCAGTGTCAGGGCCAGGGTAACAGTAAGGAACGAGGGCTGATCAATCAGTTGCCGTCGCTCCGCAAAGCGCAGCAGCCGCCCCACGGCAAGCCCCAGCACAATGCCGAGCAAAGCAGCTGCGCCCACCTTCCACACCAGTACCTGCCAGAGCCATTCGCTGGCTGCGGCCTCCACCGTGCGGGTCATCAGCAGTACCGGAATCATCGCCAGAGGCAGCGCCAGGCCGTCATTGAGTGCGGACTCTGCCGACAGGGTATGGCGGAAACGCTGCGGCAGGTTGTCCTTTGCCACACCGCCGGTCACGATAGAGCTGGCCGCCACCGGGTCCGTGGCGCATACGGTAGCCCCCACCGCCAGAGCCGCCAGCGGGGCAATGTCCAGACTGGCATAGGACACGGCGGAGCTGGTGAGGCAAAGCAGGGGCATGGCCAGAAGCAGCAATGTGGTGATCGAGCGCCGGTGATCCACCAGGTAGCGTGGTGGCAGGCGCAGGGCGATGCCCATCAGCGAAATACCCAGAGTCAGGCGGGCAACCTGTTCCATAATCAGGTGCTCGTCACCCCAACGGGCGACGTCCAGCCAGCCATAGCCGATGGGCCCGGCCACCACCCCCACAAGAAAGGCCAGCAAGGGCAGCGAGAGCCAGCTGCGCTGCAAAGGCCGGGTAAACAGGCTCATCAAAAGCACACAGGCGCCTACCAGGGCGAGGGAAAGATTGAGGTCTTTCATATCCCACAGGCTAGACCGTACATCCCCGAGCTGTCACCCGCACACCTGTAGGCCGCGACGCAGATCCCGACATGTCGAAAACCTTTCAGACCGGCCCATACGGGCAAGGTTCTGGCGAGAAAATCCACAAATGGCCTCAAAACATAAACTTGGCGGAGGCGAAGCACCCGACCCGCCCGGTACCGATGGAAACGCGCCTGTCAAGCGCGAGCAATTCCCGTACATAACGTCGGGAAAATTTGCGCCGCCTTTAACTCCATAACGTCTATCCACTTGTTAAAAAAGACTATTTTTTTTCGGCACGGTTATCGCAACCCGTTTGTCATATGGCCTGGCCAGGCCGGGTCATTCCCTACACGGGAGACGGGGTGGAGTACCAATGGTCTCGGCAGAGACCGCCACCTGGTTGATACAAGAACGATCTTCATTTAGTGCTTAACAACTGGAGAACCACCATGAACAGGAAATTCATCGCTGCAGCGATTGCACTGACTGCCTGGGCGGGCTCAGCCAACGCCGTTGTCGTGACCGGCAATGGCCTGCAGGAGACGCTCGACAACGCTACCGTCGGCGGGTCATCGTCCATTGACGTCAATGATGACCAGATCAACGACAGCTTCGACAGCTACTGGGAAATCTCGGGCGGCAGCAGCACCACAACGCTGGTGTTTGAGCTCGCAAGCAAGCATGACGTTAACACTTTTGGCATCTACGACAAGGCGGACCGCACTAACTACGCGCAACTGTTCGCCGGAACGGACGACCCGTCGGCACAGGCAACTCTGACCATCGACACCGAGGGCGCGGTATACGTCAATGGCAATCCCCAGGGTATCAACCTGGCTTCCAGCCAGTTTGGCTTCTACCTTGGGCGTGCCGAGCCCAAGTTCTATTCCGACAGCAGCCATAACTTTTCCGATGCGGATCAGATGGCCGCCTATCAGGGCGATGGCAGCGATACACTCAACCTGGATGGGCTCGGGGAAATTGTATGGACAGAAGACAGGTATATCCTGGCCTGGGAGGACCTTAAATATCCCTCCTCCGACAAGGATGTGAACGACATGGTGATCATGGTGGACGGTGTCGTCAATGTGCCGGAGCCCGGCACCCTGGCACTGCTGGGACTGGGTCTGGTCGGCCTGGGCGCCGCCCGCCGCCGCAGGGCCTGACGTCATCAGATGCAGGTCGCAGGTTGTCGAAAGTCAAAGAGGGCTCTGCTCCGTGGCTTTCTGACGGAACCCGGAGCGCCGGGCATTCCGCTGTTTTCAGCAACGGCCTGGTGCGGCTTTCAGACAACCACCAGGTTGTCCCGGTGAATCATCTCTTCGTCGGAAATGTAGCCCAGTATGTCGGCGATACGATCACTGGCGCGGCCGGCAATGACCCGGGCTTCATCGGCATCGTAGTTGATCAGCCCCCGTGCAACCTCGCGGCCTGACTCATCCACACAGGACACCATCTCGCCACGGCGGAACTGGCCGGAAACCCCTTTGACACCCACCGGCAGCAGGCTTCGTCCGCCCTTGCAGAGCACCTGAACCGCACCGGCGTCGATGATTACCTGTCCCCGGGTCTGCAGGTGGCTGGCGAGCCACTGCTTGCGGGCGGCCATGCGGCCCTGTTCCGGCAGCAACAGGGTGCCCAGTTCGGCGCCTTGCCTGAGGCGGCTGACTACCTGCTCCAGCCGGCCGCCCACGATGACGGTAAAGGCACCGGACCGGGCCGCCAGCCTCGCCGCCCTGAGTTTGGTCTGCATGCCGCCCCGCCCCAGGGCCCCCGCGCCCCCGCCGGCCATGATATCCAGTTCAGGGTCGCCCGCCCGGCGCTCTGCCACCAGCCTGGCGTTCTCATGCCTGCGGGGGTCCCGGTCGAACAGGCCGTCCTGGTCGGTAAGAATGAGCAGGCCGTCCGCCTC
>JBMCIH010000031.1:0-10222 GCA_048617055.1 Marinobacter sp.
CACCGAAGAGTCGGTATTTGACCGCGCTGACCGGGCCCTCTATCAGGCCAAGGATTCCGGCCGCAACCGCGTCGTCAGCCGGCCACCCTGGCCAGACGAGCCGCAGATCGCCTGAGACAGGCCCATCCTCACGCCTGACTGGAAGCTTCCTGTGCCTGCTCCGGTGCGCCCACGGCAACCCCGGCAGGAAACTTTCGAATCCTCAGGGTCAGCCAGACCCCCACCAGCAAGACCAGGAAGGTAAAGCCGAAGGCGACCCGGAAGCCACCCCCCAGCTCGATCAGCCAGCCCGCCACGGCGGGGCCGATCAGCTGGCCGGTGGCAAAGAACACCGTCACGAAACTGAAAGCGATTGGAATATACCGCGGCGCCACCTGGTCGGTGGCGCTGGCCTGGATCAGGGCGAACATGCCATTGACCGACAGGCCCATGATCAGGAAGTGAAGGAAGAAGGTGACCAGTGACTGGTCCGCCAGCGGCAGCCCCATGGCCAGGGTCACCAGCGCCAGGGCGCTGGTCAGCGAGTTACCCCGCCCCCAATGGTCCGAAAGCCAGCCCCACAGCGGGCCGGCGGCGATGGACATCAGGCCCATCATGGCCATGAAAGCACCGGCGGTGGCCTCCCGGTGGCCCTCCTCCACCATGAAGCTGATCATGAAGATGGCCTGCACGATGTAGGTCACGCCGATAATGCCGTACACCGCCGCTACGGTGATCACGCGATGGTTCCGGTAGATCAGCCACTTGTCGTCCGAGGGGGACGACCGGGACGCACCGGTGGCCAGTCGTGGCGGGTCCTTGGCGAAGACGGTCACCAGCACCGCCACAATCACAGCCACGACACCGAAAATCCCCCAACTGACCCGCCAGCCATTATCGCCAAACAGGTGGGTCATGGCCGGTACCAGCGCTCCCACCAGCAACATCCCCAGGCCCACGCCACTGGTCATCAGGCCGATGACCAGCCCCCGTTTCTCCGGATACCAGGTGGCCAGCAGGGACACCATGGGCGCAAAACTGAAGGCGGTACCAAACCCCAGCAAGGCCATGAGACCCAGCAGCAGCCAGTAGTGGGTGGCCGCCGTGAGGCCGGCAAAGCCCACCGCCACCGACAACAGCCCGAACACAACCGTCGGACGTGCCCCGAAGCGGGCCGCCGCCACACCGCCGATCAGCACGAACAGCAGGTAGCCGAAGGCGGTGATGGTGCCGAGGATACCCGCCTGCTGGTAGCTCAGGCCCAGATCGGCACGCATGTACGGCAATATGACCCCATAGGCCATACGGGCAAAGGCGATGACCACCAGGCTGGTGAGCAGGCCACAGGTCACCATGATCAGCAGATTGGGCCTTTCCGGGGTCGGAGACATCGTCGCTTCCAGTACAAAGAAAGATGACCGGCCCCACCCGGTGCGGGTGGAGCCATCGGCAGGATCAGCTAAGGACAGCCGGCACGAACGTCAGTGGCTGGCCGCCGTCCGGTCGTGACCGTTGTGGACCGGGCCGGCGCGGCGGTCAATTTCCTGCTGCAGGCTCTTGCAGAGCCCGAAGCCGAAGCCCGCCTCGGCCACCACGAACAATGGCCCGATCAGCAGCCCCACCAGGTCGTCCACGAAGGCCGGCTTGCGGCCCTCGTAGTAGTGGCCGATAAACTGGGCAATCCACCCGACCACGAACAGGCCGATGCCCCAGGCCAGCCAGGCGGTGGTCGACAGTTCGGCCACCTGCATGCCAGCCCATACCGCCAGCCCCAGCAGAACGGCCATGACCAGCCCGAAGCGCAGGTCAAGCACCAGGTAATAGATCACCGCCGCCAGGGCGACGAAGGCAATGGGGGCGAGAGAAAGACCCGCCACGTTGAAGCCCGGACGGGCCAGCAGGATCGCGATGGCCACCACAATCATCGGAATGCCGATGAAGTGGGTAATGATGTTGCGTCGGTCACGATGGTAGCTGGCATAGTTGGCCAGCTGGTCGGTTATTGTTTTCATGGGTCACTCCTGATCAGCAGGTTGACCGGGAGGGGCCCCGGCCGACACGACCATCTACGAAGATAGCTGCCTACAGGAATAAATACCAGAGCCTTGTTATTCCGCTCCGGGCAGAGGGTAGGTTACTTGCGCACCCAGCGGCCATCCTTGTGGATATACTGACCCGAGGGTGTCTTTTCCAGCGCCTTTTTGCCGGCCACCGCTTCCACCTGGGTCACGGGGATGTCGTGCTTGTCGGCAATACGGGTATATTCGGCCCGCCGCGCTTCGTTGATCGCATCAACAATGTCGGCGGCCTCACCGTTGCCGGAGACCACACCCAGATAACCGGTGGGCATCTCTCCCACCAGGCCTTCGCTCTTGGCGCTGTCCAGGCGGCTCTTGGCCTCCTCCAGGGACAGGGCCGCCGCCGGCAGGGCCAGCGTCAGGGTCATCACGAGGGCGGTAAGGGTTTTGAACAGTGTCATCGTGCAGCTCCTTGAAACCATGCAGACCGGGCTCAGAACAGGCCCTGGTCGGTAAAGAGTTCGTCCACCTCGCGGTCGACCTTGACGTAGATCTCATGCTGGATCTTCACGTTCAGGTTGACGGTGATGGGTTCCTTGGGTGCCGCCATCTGCACCGTTGGGGTACAGGCAGCCAGCAGGCCGCCAAACAACAGCGCGGTGATCACCGCCCCCGCTCGGGTTGTTGCCATCATGGTCTCTCCTTGCAAGTACGGGCCTGATCCTGCGGCTATGGCACAGGCCCCAGGCTATGGTTAATCGGCGCCTTCCCGCTGCAGACGTTCCCGGACCCGTTCCGTGACCGCCTCGTTGACCCGGCCGCTCAGCTGCAGGCTGGTCAGCAGTGCCGGAATGTCTTCCTGCAGGTTGATATTGAGCACGATGGGGCGCTCGCTGTCCACCTTCGGGCTGGAACCCCGCAGCTGCAGGTCGAGCACCAGGGTGCCATCTTCCGAATAGCTGACGTCGCTCTCCAGGTGCCGGTAACGGAAGTCCTCCATGGCGCGGGTCACCAGCCCCATCACTTCGTTATTGCCGGCCATGGCCTGCAGCTTGTCCGCAGGTAGCTGCAGCCGGCCCCCGGGCGGCGCCCCGGATACCTGCCCGCGTTCAATCCGGACGCCCCGGGGCCCGATGGTCAGCGGCAGTTTGCCATGCAGCACCCCGTCGCCCGCCAGCCCCTCTGTGGGGTAGAGCTCCATCAGCGCCGACAGCTCCAGATCCCGCAGGGTGACCGGCACCCGCCAGGGGGCCTGGTCCAGCTGCCAGCCCTGGCCAGCCACGTTGAAGGTGCCGCCGGCAAAGCCCGCCTCTGCTCCGTTCAGCGCGAGCCTGCCCGCCAGCGGGTCATCCATCACGCCCCGGTAACCGGCCGACAGACTAACCGGGCCTATGGGCAGGCCGGGGTTCAGTTGTTCCAGTTCCAGGTCGCCGGTGGACAGTCGCACTTCCCCCTTGTCCAGGCTGGCGGCCATTTCACCGGACAGGCCCTGCCAGGCCATCCGTTCATACAGGCCGGACAGATCCTGCAGGGTCAGGGTCGCCTCGGCCCGGGGCCCGCCTCCGGGCGGCCACCACAGCTGCCCCGTCAGATCGCCCTGGCCCGATGCCAGGGTCAGGCTCCGGGGCCAGGCGGCGAGGGTTTTCGCCAGCTGGTTGGCCTGGTTCTCCGGCGTCAGGCTCATGGACCCGCCCGCCTGAAGGCCGTCGTCCGGGTGATAGCCCACCCGCAAAGGCAGCCTGGTCCCCGCTGCACTGGCTGCCTCGGCGGTCAGTGCCAGCTCTCCGGCCCACTGCAGCTCGCCGTCGGCCCGCCAGGCCTGGGTGACGAGGGCCGGGTGGCGGATCTCACCGGCATCCAGCCGGAAAGGACCGTCGGCCTGAAGCCCGTCCTCACCGACAATCACTGAAAGGTCTTCGGCAGAGACGCTCACCTCATCCAGCCACATCAGTTCCCCTGCTGCCAGCGGGTCCGCATGGCGAACCCGCAACCCGGCATCCTCCAGCAGGGTGAGACGGGCGCCCGCCCCTGACAGGCTGCCGCGCAAGGGCAGGTCCAGCCGCAGCCCGTCCAGCAGCCAGCCGGACTGGCGCCACTGCTCCAGATGGCCGGTCAGCCGCCCGCGCTGAATGTCCAGGCGCCAGGGGTCGGTAGTATCCAGCACCACCTGGCCCTCGAAGGCAGCCGAGGCACCGCCCTCTGTGCCCAGGGTCAGGTGCATGGGCCATTGTCCGGCTTCAGCCGGCTCTGCGGAGGGCGAGAACCGCAGGGTCGCGGCACGGGGCACCAGCCGTTGCCATTGTGCGCCACCGGCCTGTACCAGCCATGGCCTCAATCCGCGCACGGTCAGCTCCCCTCCGGTGGCGCCGGCACCCAGGCGGACAGCCCCTTTCACCGCCAGCTCCTGCCGGTCACGGCTCAGGGTGGTGTCCACCTGCAGGTTTGCCGAGTCCGCCTCCCGGTCGAACCGCAGGGTTCCCTGCATGTGGCACTGGCTGCCCTGGCAGGGGAAAACCGCATCAAGTTCGTTCACCGACAGGTGGCGGGGCAACCAGAAAGGCATTGAGTCCGGAAGGGTCAGCTGCAGGGCGGGCGACGGGGAAGTGGACCCGGCGTGCGCGGGGAGGGCCTGCACCACCCTTGCCGAGCGGGCCACCAGGCGGTCCAGTTGCCACGAGCTCCAGTCCATGGTGAGCGCCGGCTCCAGGGTTTCCAGCAGCACGGAACGGCCGTTGCCGGTCCAGGCCAGGCTGACGGAATCGAACGCCAGGCGGTTCCAGCCCAGGTCGATGCCGGAGACTTCCAGACGCTCCACGCCCATTTGCGACAGCTGCATCCTCACCCACTGCCAGCCACCCCAGACCAGCAGTCCGGACAGCAGCACGCAGACAGCCAGCACCTTCAGACGACGACGGATGGTCAAACAGGCCTTCCTCTGGACATACCCATGAATGGCCCAAGCATAGCGTTGGCAGCACGATCTGAAAAATGCATTATGCTGTGCATCAGCACGACAGAATCCTTATGGAAACCGGAGGCAAGGCATGGACTTTCAGCAAGGCAACAACACCCACAGTGTGGTCATGGGCTACCTGCTCTGGATTTTCGGGTTTCTGGGGTCGCACCGTTTCTACTACGGCAAGCCCATTACCGGCACCATCTGGTTCTTTACGCTGGGGCTGCTGTTTATCGGCTGGATTATCGACCTGATCCTGATTCCCGGCATGGACCGGGAGGCGGACCTGCGCTACCAGCAGGGCCCCGTCAGCTACAACATCAGCTGGATCCTGCTGACCTTCCTGGGTGTGTTTGGCGTTCACCGGATGTACATGGGCAAGTGGATCACCGGCATTATCTACCTGCTGACCGGCGGCCTGTTCCTGGTCGGCGTGCTCTATGACTTCTGGACTCTCAACGAGCAGATTACGCTGAAAAATGCCGGCCGCGGCCTGTAAAGGCCACGGCTGACGCTGGTTCAGTCCTCGCCGGTACCCTCTTTCGCCACCGTCATCGAGAGCATCTTGTCCAGGGCGTCGGACATCTTTTCCAGTTCCTCGTCGCACCCTTCCACTTCATGGCGCTCCTTGAGGTACTCCGGGTCGTTATAGCCAACCCGCACCTCACCTTCGTCGTCTTCCCAGACCAGTGCCTTCAGGGGCAGGTCGATGGCGAGGGTGGGTGCGCATTTCATCAGCGGCGTCCCGACCTCGGGATTACCGAAGACAAACACCTCCGTCGGCCTCAGCTCCAGATCGTGCTCTTCGGCCGCGTCGGAGTGGTCGATCCGCTGCAGGTCGAACCCCTGACCGGTGATCACATTCGCCAGCTTATCCGCCGTCGCCTGGGCAGGATAGGGACTTTTCTTGGTAACCAGCCCCTCGGCGGCGCCGGCCGTCAGGGGCAGCGCCAGGGCGAGTACAGGGGCAAGTGCGGAAAATCGGTTGCGCATGACGTCAGTCTCCTTTGGTGGGCAGATCATCCTCGTGGTTAACGGATACGTAACCACAGATTAGCCAACCTGCCCCGAACATGCGCAATGCCACGGCCTGTTTATGTTAAATCTTGGCAATTCAGGCCGGTTTCCCGGGCGACAGCCGGAAACCGTAACGGGGGAAATGGACATGCATATGACCGGCGCGCTCGTCCTCGCGGCTGACGACGAGTTCCTCCGCATCCTGGTACACCAGGGTGCCGGCTACCGGGTCCACCCCGTAGTCCACAGCGGCCACAGTGACCGGCTGCCCTGGCTCAAGGCCATTGGGATCGGCAAAGCTGGCTACCGGTAGTGCCGCCGGAGTGGCGTCGCGCGCAATGCGGATGGCCTCCTCCGCCGCCAGTTCCGAAGGCTCGCCATGGCCGCAGGCGGCCACTGCCTCCAGCCAGGCCCGCACCTGGGGGTAAGGGTCGAGGGCGGCCGCCGCGGCCTTGTTGCCGGCCACGAACCACAGCGGGTGGTAGTAGGCAAAGTCAGCGATGCAGGGCTCCTCCCCCAGCAGGAAGGTGCCGCTGTCTTCCAGCTGCTGTTCCAGCCTGCCCAGCAGCGTGGGCCACTGGGACATGGCCTGGGCCGGGTGCAGCGGAGAAGCAGTGCCGCCCTCGAACAGCTTCCTGCGATCAGCCAGGAAGGCTTTCATCACCGACTCCGGCGCGCCCCTGAAACGCTCCGCCACCGCCTGGGGCTGGAAATTCAGGGCCACCCCATGCTGGAACATCACCTGATCGGCAAACTGGGCAACACTCGCGGCGACGGCCTCCCTGCCTTCAGGATACAGCGCCGGCAGCGGATGAAGCCGGTCCAGCTGGCGGGCAATCATGGCCGTATCGCAGTAGATATCGGCCCCCACCTGCATCACCGGTGTTTTGCGGTAACCGCCGGTAAGGGCGGTCAGGTCCGGTTTCGGCATCACCGGCGGGATGGCCACCGAATGCCAGGCCAGGCCCTTGAAGCCGAGCATCATGCGGGCCTTCTCGGCGAACGGAGAAGCGGGGTAATGGTGCAGGATGATGTCGCTCATGGGGGCTCCTGTAGCCTGGGGCGGATGATATGGTTGCATAAAGCAACCAGCTTAACCGGTTAGTCCGGCAATCACCAGCATGCCGCCCCCGGATCAGCCAGTCTCAGGACCACTTGCGCCGGGGAGGCTGGTAGGCCTTGAGCGCTTCAAGCATGGCCCCGGGCTGATCCCGAACCACCAGCATCTGCTGGTGCTCCGGCTTCAGGAAACCCGACCCGGCCATGTTTTCGACAAAGGCCAGCAGCTGGTCGTAATAACCGAAGGCGTTGTACAGGGCGCAGGGCTTGTCGTGATAGCCCAGCTGGGCCCAGGTCCAGGCCTCGAACAGCTCGTCCATTGTGCCTGGCCCGCCCGGCAGGGCGACAAAGGCATCCGCCAGTGCCGCCATCTTCGCCTTGCGTTCGTGCATGCCGGACACCACCTGCAGCTCGGTCAGCCCCGGATGGGCCAGCTCCCGGTCCCGCAGCGATGCCGGGATCACGCCGTAGACACGACCGCCTCCGCCCAGCACGGCATCGGCCACCTCTCCCATCAGGCCCACCTTGCCCCCGCCAAAAACGAGATCGATGCCCTGGCCGGCCATGTACTCACCAAACTCCCGGGCACACCGGGCAAAGCGGGGATCCTTGCCGTGGCTGGAACCACAGAACACAGCGATTTTCATATCGGTTGGTGCCTCTCAACGCTCAGCAATGCGGTTCCGGATCCTAACAGGACTCCGCCGACAGCGGTACCGGCCCCAACTCTGTGTCCGCCAGGCCCGGCCCGACTTCCGACTGCTTGCCCAGTTGGGCAGCCAGGGCGTGATTATCACCGCTCCCGGAGAGGGCTGCGACTTCGTCAGTCGCTATTTCGCCCCGGGCGTGGGCCTGGACGAGGACCCGGTCACCGGCTCCATCCACAGCGCCCGCACCCCCTACTGAGCGAACCGCCTGGGCAAGCCCGCCTTGCTCGCCCGCCGGCTCTCCGCCCGCGGTGGCGAGCTGCGCTGCGAACTCCGGGGCAAGCGGGCGGCCATCGCGGGACAGGTGGTCTTCTACATGGAAGGTGAGGTCCGGTTACCCTGAGACCGGGCTGGTGTCCGGGGCAGATCAGGACTTCTGCCGGTAATCCGGGTCTGTCCAGCACTGGGGCAGGGGCTCACCGGAGGGAAAGGCCAGCTCTGTCTTGGGAATCGGCTCCGGGTCCTGGGCTTCCTCGCCGTAGTGGACGCTGCCAGTCACTGTGGTCTCGTTGGGGTCGTACAAAACCTTGATGTCACTGATCTCCACCAGGTGGCCGGTGGACTTTTCTGCCAGCAGCATGGTGCCTCCTCGGAAAGGGATATTGAACGCTCTTTTTTTAACTGTGGTCATCAGGTCCCGTTTCTGCAACCCCGTGCGAAACCAGGCGGGTCTGTCAGCCGGTGCATTAAACAGGCGTAACCCTTTGCCCGGTTTAAACCCGGAGTCCGGGCCGCCATTGCAGTGGAAGAGTAAAAGACCATACTTTTGCCGGCCTCGGCCGGAGATCCGGGAGGATTCGCCATGAGCACATCACTGAAGGGAAAGACAATCGCAATACTCGCCACCGACGGCGTGGAGCAGGTGGAACTGACTGACCCCCGTGAGGCACTGGAAAAGGCCGGTGCAGAGACCGAGTTGCTGTCCATCAAGGAGGGAAAAATTGACGGCTATAACCATCTGGACAAGGCCGACAGCTTCAAGGTGGACCGGCTGGTCAGTGGCGCAAGCTTTGAAGACTTTGATGCCCTGGTACTGCCGGGCGGTGTCGCCAACCCGGATAATCTTCGCCAGGACCGGGCGGCGGTCTCGTTCGTGCGCAGCTTTGTGGAAGCCAACAAACCGGTGGCGGCCATCTGCCACGGACCCTGGCTGCTGGTGGAGGCCAACGTGGTGCGGGGCCGCACCCTGACCTCCTTCCCCAGCGTGAAGACCGATATCGTCAATGCCGGCGGCCACTGGGTGGACGAGGAGGTCTGCCACGATGCGCCGCTGATCACCAGCCGCAACCCCGACGACCTGAAGGCCTTCTGCGGCAAGATCATCGAGGTGGTGGGTCGTTAGCCCCGGCAGAACCAGCCGACTCAAGCGAAGCGCCCGGGTAGCGTTTTTTTGCCCGGGCCATGCGCACAATGGTAATCACGTTGGTGACGAAAATCATGCCCTCGGCCAGGGTGCCGCCGACCGAGCCAATCAGCAGGTTGTTCAGCATCCAGGCCAGGGCCGCCAGCCCCAGCAGGATACGCATGGGAATGCCCCGGAGCAGGAACATGGCTACGGTTCCCAGGGTTGCTGCCGTCAGCGGCAACACATCCACCCAGTCCCGCCAGGTAAACGCCGCAGCCAGCAGGTTGGCTGCCAGCATCAGCCACATGGCGCGCTGGCTGCCCACGTAACGTCGGGCCAGCGCAATGCGGACAATGACCAGCACCGTGAGGGCCGCTGCGGTCCAGCTGCTGAAGAAGGCAAACTGCAGCGCGAAGGCCACATTGGCGGATATCAGCAGCACCAGCAGCCGGTCATCCTTCCGGCTGGCAAAGGCAGCCAGGCAGATGGCCAGGGCCAGCAAACCAAAGAACTGACCGGCCAGGGCGGCCCGGGACAGACTGTCGAATTCAGGCATTGAACCTCAGACCAGTACGCGAGGACAGGGAGCCGGGGCATCCGGCGACAGGGTTGTCAGTCACTATGGGACGGCGACCGGATGCGTGCAAGCCTGGCGGTGCCCCGAAACCGGGCGCTTCTTTATTGCGCAACCGTCATGGTTTGTCCATTGGCTGACCGCCCTTTCCTGCTACGCTTTTCAGAGACACGGCAGTGTCTTCCGGACCCTTTCTCTTCACTGGAAACCAGCAACAAGGAGAATGTGCATGTGTTCCCGTGTTCTTCCCTTTCTGTTTTGCGGCGCGCTGCTTGGCGGTTGCGCCTCCGATCCGGGGCCCAAGCCTGAGGATCAGCGGGATGCTGCCCTCACCGCGGTAGAGGCAGCCGATGAGGCCGGCGCAGAAGACGCCGAACCCGCCGTCTTTCAGGCGGCCCGGGAAAAGCTGAAGTCCGCCGAGGCGCTTATCGAGGAGAAGCGCTACTCCAAGGCGCGCGTAATGCTGGAACAGGCCGAGGTAGATGCACGCCTGGCCGAGGCCCGTGCCCGAACCCAGGAGGTTCGCAATGAACTCGGCGACCTGAAAGTCAGCATCGAGTCGCTGCG
>JBMCIH010000032.1:0-10106 GCA_048617055.1 Marinobacter sp.
CTCCACCTCCGCCAGCATGACCACGCCGTCGATCGCGTGGTCAACGCCGGTCATCTTTACCAGCGCCTGGCTGCCGTCTTCGGTCGGGGCAATGGTGACCTGCAGGCCGCCCTCGCTCTCCAGGGCGAGCGGGTTGTCGCCCAGCTCGAGGGCATGGCCTGACACAGGCAAATGCGCAAGGGCTAGTGAAAAAACGACAGTGACGACTCTGCGGATCATTAGGGTTAGTCCTCGTGTCCTGTTGAAGGGGCCTGTCCTGAAGCCGGAACGCGGGCCGGAGCCAGGACAGGTAGTTTGCTATCGCTGGAAATTCTGGGTCTATTTGCGCTCACACACAGGACGTTAGTGCATAACGTCTCGCAGTCCAATTCATAGCGAGAACTGTTTCTCGTTTTCGTTGAACAATTCTTAATCATCGGCTAGAAGATAGAAGGGAGGACAACCGCTTACCCTGGCCTGTGTGATCCACGGCCTTTAACCAACATTCAGCGTGACGGCAACGGCCACAAGCCGGCAGACGTTGCGGTGTGAGGAGACGGGGATGAAAGACCGTTACGAGTTTTCGGTGGACTACGTCCGTTACCTGGACGATGCCGGCAAGCCACTGGACAGCCTGCCTGAGCCGGCGCCGGATCCCGGGCGCCTGCTGGATGCCTACCGCAATATGGTGCTGAGCCGCACCCTGGACCAGAAGATCATCGCCCTGCAGCGAACCGGCAAGTGTGGCACCTATCCGTCTGTGCTCGGCCACGAGGTGACGGGTACTGCCATCGGCCAGTGCATGGACCGCCACGATGTGTTCGTGCCCTATTACCGCGACCAGGCCACCCAGCTGCTGCGGGGCGTACCCATGGTGAACATGCTGCTGTACTGGGGTGGTGACGAGCGCGGCAGCGCCGGCTGGGATGAATGCTCCCGGGACCTGCCTGTGTCTGTACCCATTGCCACCCAGTGCTGTCACGCGGTTGGCGTCGCCGCTGCCATGCGCATCCGCGACGAGAAGCGGGCCGTGGTCGTTACCCTTGGCGACGGCGCCTCCTCCAAGGGGGATTTCCTGGAAAGCGTCAATCTCGCCGGTGCCTGGCACCTGCCTGTGGTATTCGTGGTGGCTAACAACCAGTGGGCCATTTCCACGCCCCGGGGTTTGCAGACCGGCAGCGAGACCATTGCCCAGAAGGGCATCAGCGGCGGGCTGCCCGGCCATATCGTGGATGGCAACGACTACTTTGCCGTTACCGAGGCGGTCGGCAATGCCCTGGCGAGAGCCCGCGGCGGCAAGGGTGCCACTGTGATCGAGGCGGTCACCTACCGCCTGGGTGACCACACCACCGCAGACGACGCCACCCGCTACCGCAGTGCGGAGGAACTTCGCAGCGCCTGGGAGCGGGATGGCGTCAAGCGCTTCCAGAGTTATCTGCATCAGGCGGGGCTGTGGAATGCCGACCAGGAGAAGGAGCTTCAGACCCACTGCCGGGACCAGGTGGACAAGGCCGTGCAGGCCTATCTCGATATGGCCCCGGAGCCTGCCACCGCCATGGTGGATTACCTGTTTGAGACCCTGCCTGAGGCCCTCCAGGGCCAGCGCGAGCGTCTTGCCGTCAAAGCCAGCGGAGGTGCGTCATGAATGCATCCGTCGAGAAAGTCCTGCAGCAGGAGGTCGGGGGCGCAGTCAGCCACAGGGTCACCCTGGTGGAGGCGGTCAACCTCGCCCTGGCCCGGGAAATGGCCCGGGATGAGACTGTGGTGGTGCTCGGGGAGGACATCGCCACCAATGGCGGCGTGTTCCGTGCCACCGTGGGCCTGAAGGAAAGGTTCGGTTACCGGCGGGTGATGGATACCCCACTGGCGGAAAACCTGATTGCCGGTGCCGCCGTGGGCATGGCCACCCAGGGGCTCAGGCCGGTGGCGGAATTCCAGTTCATGGGGTTTATCTATGCCGGCTGCGAACAGATCATCAGCCATGCTGCCCGCATGCGTAACCGTACCCGGGGGCGGCTGCAATGCCCGCTGGTGTACCGGGCGCCCTTCGGCGGCGGTATCCACGCCCCGGAACACCACAGTGAAAGCACCGAGGCCCTGTTTGCCCATATTCCCGGGCTGCGGGTGATCATTCCCAGTTCACCCCAGCGTGCCTACGGGCTGCTGCTGGCGGCCATTCGCAACCCGGACCCGGTAATCTTCCTGGAGCCCAAGCGTATCTACCGGGCGGTAACCCAGACGGTGGTCGACAATGGCGACGCCTTGCCCCTGGACACCTGCTTCACCCTGCGGGAAGGGGAGGATGTGACCCTGATCAGCTGGGGGGCGTCCGTCATGGAAACCCTGCAGGCGGCGGACCGGCTGGCGGAGCAGGGTGTGTCGGCGGAGGTTATCGACGTGGCCACCATCAGCCCTCTGGACCGGGAGACCCTGCTGTGCTCGGTGGCCAAGACCGGCCGCGCCGTGATCGTACACGAAGCCTGCCGCAATGGCGGGGTTGGCGCCGAAGTGGCGGCCTCCATCGCCGAAGGCGCTTTCCTCGACCTGCAGGCACCGGTGGTGCGGGTAACCGGGTATGACACCATCATGCCGTACTACCGCAACGAACAGCACTACCTGCCCGGTGTGGACGATATCGTGCAGGCGGTGGAGCAGGTGATTGCGCTCTGATAACGCAGACAGGGGACATGCGGCATGAAATACTTCAGACTGCCCGACCTGGGCGAGGGGCTGCCGGAAGCGGAAATCGTCGAGTGGCACGTGAAGGTGGGAGACGCGGTGGACGTGGACCAGGTGCTGGTCAGTGTCGAAACCGCGAAGGCGATTGTGGAGGTGCCGTCACCGGAGGCCGGGACCATCGCCAGGCTGTTCGGGGAGGCAGGCGACATCATCCACACCGGGGAACCCCTAGTGGCATTCGAGGGGGAAGGGGATGACAGCGGCACCGTAGTGGGCGAGCTCAAGGCGTCCGGGGCGCAGCAGGAGGAGGCCCAGAGTGACAGCTTTATCATAGGGGCGGCGCCCTCGAGCCGACGGGCCCGGGCCAACCGGGCCACCCCGGGCGTGCGGGCGCTGGCGGAACGGCTTGGGATCAGCCTGGAGACCATCAGCGGCAGCGGACCGGGCGGGCTGATTACCAGTGACGATGTGCACCGCCAGGCCAGCCAACAGAAACAGCTGGGTGAAGCCGAGGCACTGCGGGGCCCGCGCCGCACCATGGCGAAAAACATGGCCCTGTCCCACGCCCAGGTGGTTCCCGTGTCCATCTTCGAGGATGCCGACATCCAGGACTGGCCGAAGGGCACCGACATCACCATGCGCCTGGTGCAGGCCATCGCCCGGGCCTGCGAGGCCAGTCCGGCCCTGAACTGCTGGTTCGACGGTGACAACCTCAGCCGCCGCCTGCTGGACGAGGTCCACATCGGCATCGCCGTGGATACCCCGGAGGGCCTGTTCGTTCCGGTGTTGCGGGACGTCAACCACCGCTCCATGGACGACCTGCGCCAGGGTCTGGAAAACCTCCGCGAGGCAGTGTCCACCCGCAAGATCCCGCCCCGGGAAATGCAGGGTGCTACCATTACCCTGTCCAACTTCGGCACCATGACGGGCCGGTACGCCAACCCCATTGTTACTCCGCCCCAGGTGGCCATCGTCGGCGCCGGCCGAATCCGGGAGAAGGTGGTGCCCTACAAGGGCAAACCGGCCGTGCGCGGGATACTGCCGCTGTCAGTCACCTTTGATCACCGGGCGGCGACCGGCGGCGAGGCGGCGAGGTTCATGGCCGCGCTGGCGGAGGGGTTGGCAACCGCCTGACCGCTTTATGCAGACCGGTCAGAACTCCAGGTCTGCAACTGGCCCCAGGCGTTCCTTATCCCGGCTTTCCTGTCCCCAAGCTCACGCAGCAGCGCCAGTGACTGAATGGTTTCCGCGCTGAGTACACCGGCGAGGGCTGACGGATCGCCGCTGATGCGGGCCCGTTCAGCCCGTTCGCGTACAGGGAGCGGCCGCTTTTTGTTGCCCGCACCGCGACCGGTAGCAGGACCGGCGCGGCCACAATGCTGCGCCCTGCCGGGCTCAGCCGATGGCCAAACAGGGTCCGGTCGCTGGGGGGATTCGTACAAAGCCATGGCATTGCCCACCACCGGAACCAGGCCGAGAGCAGTCTCGGCCACCACCTCCAGGGTTGGTCTGTGATCTTCCTGATCAAGCGAATTACGGCACGAAAAGGGCTCTAACCGATAGCGTGGCCCAACCGGACGGCTTGGGTGAAGGATTGGCGCCTGCTGCAGAACTTATCATAGGTTAACGTTTTGGCCCCCGTGAGCTTTCGCGTCAAGTTTCATGACAGGGACAGCCGGGCGCAGTCGCCGCTCCTGTTCACGTCAGTGCTTGCGCAGTCCCCACATGAAGTAGGCCCCGCCAAGCAAGGCGGACACCAGCCCCGCCGGAACCTCCTGAGGGAACAGGATCTGCCGGCCCACCCAGTCGGCGGCCACCATCAGTATGGCGCCGATCAGGGCCGCGCCGAGCAGGTGGGGCAAAGCCCGGCTCAGGCCGAGCATACGGGCCAGGTGAGGGGCCAGCAGGCCGGCAAAGCTCAGGGGCCCGACGATCAGTGTGGCGAGGGCGGTGAGAACGGCCACCAGGGCCAGCAGACAAAGCCGTGCCCTGTTGACCCCCACCCCCAGGCCCAGTGCGGTTTCCCGGCCCAGGGGCAGCAGGTCCAGCCAGCGGGCGGCCAGCGGAGCCAGGGCCATCATCATCAGGCCACCCACCAGGGCCACTGTGCCGGTCACTGTATCCACGTAATAGGTGGAGCCGGACATCCACGCCACCATCTGCTGGACCCGGGGGTCGCCGTTGGCCAGGAAGATGCTGCGCAGCGGGTCGAAGAGCGCGGCAATGGCAATGCCGGTAAGCAGCAGCCGCTCTGCCTGGAAGCCGCTGCGCCTGTTGAGCAGCACCAGAACCGCGAGGGTGGCGAAGGCGCTCAGGGCTCCGGCCAGGGCCATCATGGGCAGCGACAGGTCTGCGAACAGGTAGATGGTGATGATCAGGCCGATGGCGGTACCGGCGCTTATGCCCAGTACCTCGGGGCTGGCCATGGGGTTGCCGGTTATACGCTGGATGGCGGCCCCCGCCAGGGCCAGCAGTATGCCGGCGCCGGCGGCGGCCATCACCCGGGGCAGTCGCCACTGGCTGATGGCCGGCCAGTGACCGGTGATGTCCAGGCTCCAGCCCTGGGATGACTGACTGACGAACAGCGCCAGCGCGACAACCACCGCCAGCAGTACCAGCAGGTACGGCAGCAGCCGTAAAGGGTTGGCGCGGCGCCCCGGCAGGGTCATCGCCGATGAGGGCGCCGGGCCGCCTTTGAGGGCCAGCCGGGGTATCAGCCACAGCAGCAGGGGCGCGCCCAGCAGGCCGGTCATGGCCCCGGTGGGGATCAGTGAGCTCATCTGTGAGGAGTATCTCAGCAGGAGCAGGTCCGTGGTGAGCAGCAGCAGGGCACCAAAAACCGGTGCCCACAGCAGCCGGTGGTACAGGGAACGTGCCCCCATCAGCCGCACGATGGCCGGCGCGGCCAGCCCCACAAAGCCGACAATGCCCACCAGGCTGACGGCGGAGGCAGTAACGAACACCGCCAGCCCAAGCCCCAGAACCCGGAGCTGGCGTACCGAGGCGCCCAGGCTGCGGGCGTTGCTTTCGTCCAGTTCCAGCAGCCGCAGGGGGCGGGCCAGCAGGGCGGCGACCACGGCGGCAAGCACCAGCCGGGGCAGCAGGTGGAGCACGTCGTGCCAGTTGTTCTGGGCAAGGGAGCCGGCGGCCCAGACCATCAGGCCCGGGAACTCCTCCTGGTTGAACAGGATCAGCACCGTGCTCAGGGCGCCCAGGTACAGGTTGACCACCAGTCCGGCCAGCACCACCGCCACCGGGGCCAGGCGCCGCCGCCATGACAGCATCATCACCAGCAGCAGGGCCAGGGCGCCCCCGGCCAGCGCCAACCACTCGTCACCGAACATCAACAGCCCCGGCGCGTACAGGGTGGCGGCCAGCAGGCCCAGCTGGGCGCCACTGGCCACGCCGAGGGTGGTGGGGGAGGCAATGGGATTGCGCAGCACCTGTTGCATGAGCACCCCTGCCAGGCCCAGGGCGGCTCCCACCATCAGGGCAATGGTCATGCGGGGCAGCAGGCTGTACCGGGCCACGACCAGGTCCATGGCATCGGCACGGGAGGCGGACCAGGCGGTGATCAGATCACCCAGGGGCTGGCCAGGCATGGCCTGTTGCAGCAACACGTAGCCGAGCCAGGCACACAGCAGGGCCAGCAGCAGGCACAGGGGGGCGGGCGAAGCCTGGATCCGACGCAGCAGACTCATGAGGTTCCGTCATCCGTGGTAACGGCCTGCTTCAGGGCCTGGCCCAGCTGCTCCGCAAAGCGGGAGGCCGACGGCAGCGCGCCGAAACTCCACACCGGGGGCAGCTGCAGCACGCGGTCGTGGCGTACCGCCGGCAGCGACTGCCACAGCTGATTGGTGGCCAGGCCTTTCTCCACACCCATGGGCATTGGGTCGACGATCACCAGGTAACCCCGGGTGGACAGTTCCTCGATACCTGCGGTGGAAAAACCCCACAGGTTGGTGCCGCCCTCCCAGGCGTTCTCCAGCCCCAGCCGCTGCATCACCATCTCGTACAGGCTGCCCTCACCGAACACCCGTACATGACGGTCATCTATAAACTGCACCACCATGAGCGGGGGCAGGTCATCCGGCAGGGTCTGCCGTACCCGGCGGACGTGCTGGCGGTGCTGGCGGATGACCCGGTCTGCCCTGTCTTCCCGGCCGGTCAGAGCGCCCAGCTGCCGGGTGGTCTCCAGCAGGTTGTCCCAAAGGTCCCCTTCGGCGGTATAGGTGGCCAGGCTGGTCACCGGCACCATGCGGGCCATGGCGGGCTCGATGGCCTGATACATGGGCGATAGCAGGAAGCGGTCCAGTTCCAGTGACGCCACCAGTTCCCGGTTCGGCTGGGCACGCAGGCCCAGGTCCACAACGTTGTCGGGTAACCTGGGTTCACTGACCCAGGCCTGGTAATCCCTGACCTGGGCCACGGCAACCGGAACCACATCGAGGGCAAGCAGTGTCTCTGCCAGGGTCCAGTCGACGGTTGCGATTCTCGGGCCTGAGGCGTCCGACGGGCCGGGGGCAGCAACCGCCTGTGCCGGGGATGCCAGCATCAGCCAAGTTATGAGCAGCGCTCCGGACGCTGACCATAGCCGCCATCGGATACGGGCCAACGGGTAAGGGAAGGGTAACAACATGGATCAGACCGGTTCCGGGAACTGCGCCCGGTTCCCGACAGTGGCCTGGCGGGGCGGGCTCCGTATGCATGTCGCACGGAAGTGCGAGACCATTAATAAAACTGATTCGCATTATACAGTTGCCCGCCGCCTTCAGCCACCACTCCGGGAGCCCCGATGGAACTTCTGGCCATCGTTTATCGCCAGTACCGACGGCCGTTCCTGATCGTCATGCTACTGAGTCTGGCCAGCGCCGTGGCGGGTATCCGCATCATCGCCTACATCAACCGACAACTGATCGAAACCGCGGCCGCGCCCTGGCAGGTGCTGCCCACCTTCCTGGGTCTGGTACTGCTGCTGGTGATTACCCTGGGGGCGCCCTGACACTGCTGTTCCTGCGCGCGCCCCTGATCCAGGCCGTTGGTGCGCTGCCCGCCCTGATCAGTGCCCAGGTGGCCTTCCGCAAGCTGGAGTCGCTGCAACTGGCGGAGTATCAGGAGGGGTTTGGCAAGACCACCGCGCCCCGGGACTGGCAGACCATCGAGCTGCAGGGCGTCACCTACCAGTATCCCGGCCGGGACGGCAAGGGGTTCACCGCCGGTCCGGTGGACCTGACCCTGCACCGTGGCGAGCTGGTGTTCCTGATCGGCGGCAACGGCAGTGGCAAGTCGACCCTGGCGCGGTTGCTGACAGGCCTGTACCGGCCCGTGGCGGGGCAGATCCTGGTGGATGGCAAACCGCTGGAGACAGAGCAGGACTGGGACCGGTTCCGTCAGCGTTTCTCAACGTGTTCACCGATTTCCATTTGTTCGACCGCTTGCTGGGGCCGGAGGGCGGGCGACCGGACCCGCAACTGGTGGATACCTGGCTGGAGCACCTGCAGATGAACGACAAGCTGCGGTTCGAGGGCGACCGGGTTACCAACCCCCGCCTGTCCCAGGGGCAGCGCAAGCGGCTGGCCATGCTGCTGGCGGTGGCGGAGCGGCGGGATTTCCTGCTGCTGGACGAATGGGCGGCGGACCAGGACTCGCAGTTCCGGCGCACCTTCTACCGGGAACTGCTCACGCACCTCCACGAGCTGGGGATAACGGTGTTCGCCATCAGCCACGACGATCACTACTTCGAACGGGCCGACCGCCTGCTGGAAATGAAGGACGGCAGATTGCGGGAGCTAAAAGGCGAACAGCGGGACCTGGCGTCGCGGGATGCGGTGGCCAGCCTCGATCAGGCCTGAGGCCCGGGGGCCATGCCGTTCCGGCTATTGAATTACCACCGGCATGGAGACATAGTAGAGTCCATGACAACCCTGTTTATCATACTGGTGGTGCTGTTTGCGGCCCTGTTCATTATCGTGCCCCTGCTGGAGAAGCATGCCTCCAAGGGGAATGCCATGAACGAAAGCCGCATCTCCCGCTGGATCATTCCGTTGATGGCGGCAGTGCTGATTCTGGCGATCATGCGACATTACTTCGGTTAACGCAGGCCGGTGACAGTGGCCAGAACCGGCAATAAAAAAGGCAGCCGAAGCTGCCTTTTTCGTCTGTTGTGGCCTGTTATTTACAGGGCAACAACGTTCTCCGCTTGCGGGCCTTTCTGGCCCTGGGTAACGGTGAACTCAACCTGCTGGCCTTCTGCCAGGGTCTTGAAACCGCTGCCCTGAATGGCGCTGAAGTGTACGAATACGTCGGGGCCGCCTTCACGAGTGATAAAGCCGAAGCCTTTGGATTCGTTGAAGAACTTGACGGTACCGTTAACTGTTGACATATCTTTTAATATCCTGAACTCAATCTGATTTATGTGCCGCCAGGAGCCTTGTTGGACTGGTCGGCATTATGTGGAAACAGAAAACTTGCGGGGTCAAAAACAGGACGTGCACTACGAACTTCGACAGGCGTCTTATTGATGAACTGCTGGGCTAACTCTTTCCTACGTCAGCCAATCTACGCACATCGCTGACAAAAAGCCACCCTTATTTTCGACCATGGGTACATTCACGCATCCAGGACCTCCAGGCACAGGTCCCGGCCGAGACGCAAACGCAGGAAATCCCGCGCCAGGTGAAGCCCGCCGCTATAGGCTGCGCGGGCTTCGTCGGCCAGGTTGCCGATCACCGGGCCGCGATCACCGCTGAACTGGTACCGGGAACTGAAGTGGGTCAGCACCAGATAGGGCAACCCGACCCGCTGGGCGAACTGCCCCACCTGGCGCGCCGAACTGTGCTGGGGCCAGGGCCCCACCCGGTCGGCCACATCCTGGGTATAGGTAGCCTCATGCACCAGTACGTGGGCATCCTGACAGGCTTCGGCGAGCAACCCGGGGGTGTCGTTGTCTCCGGCCACCACCAGCCGCCGCGGGGGCCGGGGTATTACTGTGTAGTCGTCACTGCGGACGACACGGCCATCGGCCAGCGTAACGTCCTCACCCTTCTGCAGCCGGCCCCATTCCGGGCCGGCGGGGACCCCGTCGGCCTCCAGCCTGCCGGCCAGCAGCTTGCGCTCCAGGTATCGCTCCTCGAAGCGAAAGGCCCGGCAGGGCACCCGGTGGGACAGGGCGTGGCTGGTCACCTCAAACGCCTGGTCCTGCCACCGGAAATGCTCCGCCTCGGCGTTGATGAACTGACCACCAGCGATGCGGTCGAAGGGTTTATGAGCAACGACACGGGCAGTGCGATGCTCGTGTTCAACTCGGTCTGCGGTTGCGCCGCCGGGGCTGCGCGCCCTGCTGTCGCGCTCGCGTTGCAGCATCCCCATCGCCCCCAGCGGATCGCCAGCGTCTTCGCCGGTCAGGATGTCGAAGCGGTGCAGAAGGCCCGTTCCTATTTTCCCGACGT
>JBMCIH010000033.1:0-10100 GCA_048617055.1 Marinobacter sp.
TCCCGCAACGGCCTGCATCAGGCCCACAGGTCCGCGGAAAACCATCAGGTTCATACTGGTGCTGATGGCGAGAATGAAACTGATCCATACCGGGAAGCCCAGCCCGGCAATCCACAGCCCGAAGATCACGGAGTCGATAACCAGGTTATTGAACTCCGAATACATCGAGTTTTCGGACTGCCGCGCCCGCAGAAACGCCAACTGGGGCCAGACCAGGAAGCTCACGGCCAAGGCCGGGTACAGCCAGGGTGACAGTTGTTGCAGCCAGACATGGCTGGCCAGGGTCAGGAACACAGCGACAAACGAAAGGCTGCGGTTGCGCCGGTTCATGTGAACCACCCAGTGGGGCTGGGGGGAGGGCGTAAGACGGGTGACGGACATGAGCGATACGGCCTGCTTCCACTACAATCCTGATATCCGCGCCGCGTTCCGGCGGCGCATTCGTCACAGTATAGGACAGCTCTGGTCGAATCGTGCACAAATTATCAAAAAGCTGACGCCCCAGGGTGCCATATTGGGTGAAGACAGGTTAAAGGAGAAACCCCATGGATCTGGACCGGCTCTACCAGCAGCATTCCCGCCAGGTGCTGGCCACACTGATCGGACCGCCGGTGCCCGGGGCCCATTGGCCCCGGGCTGCGCTTGTCAGAGGTACTGGTAGCGCAGCAGCCGGTGCTTGGTGCGCTCGAGGATAACCTGGTCGATGACGGCCGCCAGCACGGCAATCACCAGGATGTTGGTCATCACCCCGGTCATGTCGGCCACCTCACCGGAGTAGGCCAGTGACTTGCCCAGCCCGGCGCTGAAGCCCACGATCATCTCGGCGGAGATCAGCGCCCGCCAGGCGTTACCGAAGGCCAGCTGCGCACCGGTGATCAGTTCGGGGGTGACGGCGGGAAAATAGACCCGCTTGAGCATCTGGTACTTCGACGCCCCCATCACCCGGGCCGCGTTGATATGCACCCGTTCCACACTCTCGGTGGCGTTCATCACGCTCAGGGCGGTGGGGAAGAAGGCCCCGATGGCAATCACCACGATAATGGGCAGGTTGCCAAAGCCCATCAGGATCAGGAACAGCGGCACCCAGGCGATGGACGGTATCGACTGCAGCACGATAATGCCCGCCTTCAGGGGGCTGCGAACCGCGTTAAGGGTACCCCCCACCAGGCCCAGGATAATGCCGAAGAAAATGGCCGCGCCATAGCCGGCACCCAGGCGCCACATGCTGTTGCCAAGGCCCTCGTAGAACTCACCGCTGTTCAGTTCCTGCCACAGCCGTATGAACGCGACATGGACATCCGGCATCAGGAAGTCCGGCAGGAACCAGGCGGCCACCTGCCAGAAGAACAGGATGAAGGCGATGGCGACGACATAGGCGCGCTTGCTGGCAACAGTGGTTGGCTGGGCGCTTTCCATGATTAAAGCTCACGCTCCTGCTGCCAGGACAGGTCCAGCAGGGCGTCCACATCGAAGGTGCCTTCGGTTTCCAGAATGCCCTGCTCCTGCATGATGCCCGCCAGTTCCTTCATCCGGTCGATGTCCTCTTCGGTCAGTCTGGCGCTGAAATCGTTGGTCTGGATGGCCTGGCTGATCACCTCCTCGGCCGGCACATCGCCCTTTTCCCGGGACTTGACCACGTCTTCCTTGATGAAATAGTCGGTGATGTAGGGCGCCGCCTTGTCCGGATCGTTTTCCAGCATCTCGATGGCCTCACGCTGGGCGTCCATCGCTGCCCACAGGGCATCCCTGCGCTTCTCCAGGGTTTCCCCGGACGTGATCACCACCATGCAGGGGAAGGGCCAGACTTCGCCGATCTCGTAGATCTGCTTTACCGGGGCCACCAGCTGGGCAATGCGGTCGTAGGGCTCGAACAGGAAGGCGGCATCCACCCGGCCCCCAACCAGGGACTGGACCGCCACCGCCGGCGCCACGCCCATGATGTTCAGGTCCTCCGGGGCCAGGCCCGCGTTCTCCAGCATTACACCCTTGAGCACGATGTCGGCGGTACTGCCCTGTTTCTGGGAAGCCAGGTTCTTGCCCTTGAGGTCTTCCACCGACTCGATGCCGGAGTCCTCACGCACCAGTAGCGAGTGATAACCGCGCTGGGCGCCGCCGACAATTTTCAGGTCCGCGCCCCGGGCGGCCCAGGTAAAGGCGTTGGAAAAGCCGAGCACGCCGATGTCGAGCTGGCCGCCGACAATGCCCTTGATCAGGTCGGTGCCGGAGCTGAATTCGACCAGCTCGGCGTCAAGGCCATGCTTCTCGTAGAGGTCCGCCTCATAGGCCAGCATGGCCTGGGCGTCATCCATCACGCGCACGTAACCCACGCGGAAGGGTTCGTTGGCCTGGGTGGGAACCGCCACCGCCATCACCAGTGCGGCCACCAGCAGGGGCGCACGAAGCAGGTTGCTTAAAAAACGGATCATGGGATTTCTCCTTCCTCAGTAACGGAGCCGGGCGAGGTTTCATCCGTGTCGATGCCCAGCAGGGTCAGTACTTGCCGCCGGATATCCGCAAAGGCGGTCAGGTCATGGGTCTTGGGGATATGGCCGAGCTCGAACTGCTTCAGGACCATGGCCGGGCGGTTGCTGAACACCAGCACCCGGTCCGCCAGGTACAGGGCCTCGTCCACATCGTGGGTGACCAGCACTACCGTGGGGCGCTCCTCCTCAATCAGGTCCCGCAGCACGCTCTGCAGGGTCATGCGGGTGAGGGCGTCCAGGGCGCCGAAGGGCTCGTCCAGCAGCAGCACCTTGGGCCGGGCGATGAAGGCCCGGGCCAGGGCGCAGCGCTGACGCATACCGCCGGAGACCTGGTGGGGGTAGTAGTCCTCGAAACCGTCGAGTTTCACCCGGCCCAGCCATTGGCGGGCCTGCTGCCGAGCCTCGGAGCGGGGCCTGTCCTGGAACTCCAGGGCCAGGGCCACGTTCTCCAGCAGCGTCATCCACGGATAGAGCGCGTGTTCCTGGAACACCAGGGTCCGCTCCGGAGACGGTTTTTTGACCGCCTGGCCACCAGCGGTCAACGTGCCTGTGGAAGGCTCCTGCAGGCCCGCCACCATGTGGAGCACGGTGGATTTTCCGCAGCCGGACGGCCCCACCAGCGCGACGATCTCGCCGTTGCGAATGTTTGTGTCGAACTGTTCGATGACCCTGAGGTCGCCGAAGGACTTGGTGACCTGTGAGAACTGGAGCTCCATATGCCCTGCCGGAATATCTTTATATGATAAAAAGTTATATACTGTGGTTATTTTATAACTTTTATCGCGACATTGAAAACCTTATGCGCTTCGTAACTCTACGAAGGTTGGTTTCAGGCCTGCTGCCACAATAGTTGTAGATTGAGACAGTCGGGAATCAAGGAGGCGAACATGAACAAGTCACTGTCCGGAGCCATTACCGCCCTGCTGCTGGTCACGTCTTCGGCTTGGGGCACCACGCCGGAAGGCCAGGAGATCCGTCCCACGGGCGACAACCAGCCCGACCCGTCGCCCACCGAGCAGGCGGAGCAGCCGGATGACCCCAGGCCAACGGACGAGGAACGGGTCAAGGCCAATCCGAAACAGGGGCAGGACACTGAACGCCCGGAGGACGCCCAGGACAGCATGAAGGAGTACGAGAACCCGGAGGCGGCTGACCCGGACGACCGGCACGAGGAAGACGATGACCGGGACGGGTGAGCCGGGGGCAAAGTGCTGGAAATCCCATTGGAGTGCTGACCAGGAAACCGGTGATTCCTAGAAGTATACAATGACTTAGTCGTCACAAACTCCTAATCTCATGGCAATGAACCGGCCCCGGAATGGCTGGCAGGGTAGATGCTGCCAAGCCAATCAACGAGAAAGAGTAGGAGCTGGTTTATGAACAAAACCATGACGAAGATTTCCATCGCAGGTGTTTCTCTGGTATTCGCCGCGTCCATGGCCCAGGCCAACCCCCAGACCGGCCAGGCCGGTTCGCAGGATGGAGAGCAGCGTTACGAGCAGCAACAGGGCTCCCAGCAGGGCGGTGCCACAGGCCAGTCCTCGGGCGCGGCGGGTAGCAGCCAGGGCAGCGCCACCGGCCAGAGCCAGGGCGGCGCCACCGGCCAGAGCGGCGGCAGCAGCCAGGGCTCCATGGGAAGCCAGGGCGGACAGCAGGCTGGCGGTCAACAAGGTGGTCAGCAGGGCGGTGCCAGCGGTGAGCAGGGTGCTTCCGGCCAGTCCCCCGGCAGCACCGCGGGTACTTCTCCTTACGAAGACCGTGAGGACGAAGACGCCGAATAAGGACTCTCTCCGGCAGGGCACAGGGGCGCCCCGTGCCCTGCACTCCTTCACAGGGTCTACTTGATGGCTACCGGGTTGACCGGTGAGCCGGTACCCTGTTCCACCTTCAGCGGTGCAGCCACCAGCAGGAAGCTGTACTGACCATCGTCGGCGCTGTCTGCCGCCAGATCATCCAGCCACCAGATTTCCGACAGTACCACGCCCATGTCACGCATTAACGCGCCGTGCAACGGGATGATGTACTGCTCTCCGTCAATCTCCTGCACCACTTTCTCCACCGCAATGTTGTCGGTGGCGATCATCGGTGTCTCCATGCGGTCCAGCCAGCCCAGCAGTTCCTTGCTGTAGCACAGGCCCGGTTCGTTCATGGCATTCCACTGCTCATCGGGCTCTTCCTCCCAGAAGCGGGCGATGGAGCCGGTGCGGATCACCAGGATGTCCCGCTTGTGGATGGTGGTGCCCTGGGCCTCGGCGGTGGCTTCCAGGTCTTCCAGATGAATGCAGGTATTCGTCGCCAGCCGATGCAGATCATCGCTCCCCATATGGCGGCCAACGTCCAGCAGCACGGCCCGCCCGACAATGCCCTTTTCGCCGATTTCTCCAACATCGGCATGGGTATGGCCATGGACGGAGGTCTCCTCACCTTTGCCGCCATAGATCTGGTCCCCGTACCAGGCATGGGCCAGGCCATCCACGTGGGTGGTGCCCTGCAGGTACATGAAGGCCACATCGTCGGAATACTTCATGCCGCCCGGGGCGGGCTCCTCCTTGCCGGCCATGTAGACGCCGGCGTCGGTGGCCATGAAGTGCTGGGTCGGTACCCGGCCGGGGAAGACCGGGCCGGAACCGGAGGTCATGGGAATCTGCAGGGTGAAGGTCTTGCCGCTGCGGATGGCGTCGGCGCCATTCTTCACTTCGGCTTCACCCAGGTAGTTGAGGGCGCCGACCTGATCGTCCTCGCCCCATTTGCCCCAGTTTACCGGGGCGTCCTCCTGCAGGTTCTCGATGGGGGTCTGTGCCATGGCCGAAGTGGCCAGTCCGGTGACCAGCGCCCCTGTGCACAGGGCGAGCAGGCTTGGTTTGAAGGGCATGGTAGTTCTCCTTGTTTCGTTGTTTGTTGTTGTGATGAACCACCGCCACGCGGAGCGTGGCCGGTGGGTGTTGCAAGGAAAAAGCGTCGGTTTTCCGGGTGGAGCCTGTCTTTGGAGATTCCTCAGTCAAACAGGATCACTTGCCGCACCGCCTTGCCGGCGGCCAGCTTTTCGAAGCCCTCGTTGATCTGGTCCAGGGTCAGGGTGTCACTGAGCAGCTTGTCCACCGGCAGCCGGCCCTGACGGAACAGGGTGACGTAACGGGCCACATCCCGCACCGGCACACAGCTGCCCACGTAGCTGCCCTTGAGCGTGCGCTCCTCGGCTACCAGGCTGACCTGCTGGATCGCGACCTTCCTTTCCGGGTGCGCCAGGCCGCCGGTGACCGTGGTGCCACCCCGGCGGGTGATCTGGTAGGCGAATTCCAGCGCCTTCTCGGAGCCGGCCATCTCGATGGCGCAGTTCACCCCGCCGTTGGTGAGGGTCTTGATCTTTTCCACACAGCCTTCCTCGGCGGAGTTGAAGGTGTGGGTTGCTCCCAGTTCCTTGGCCAGCGCCAGCTTGCTGTCATCCAGGTCGATGGCGATCACCTCGCCGGCGCCGGCCACCAGGGCCCCCAGCACACTGTTGAGACCGACACCACCCAGGCCCACCACGGCCACGCTCTGGCCGGCCTTGATGTCGGCGGAGTTGATGGAGGCGCCCACGCCGGTGAGCACCGCGCAGCCGAACAGGGCGGCGTGGTGCAGGGGCAGGTCCGGGTCCACTTTCACCAGCGAGTCCCGGGACACCACGGCATGATCGGCAAAGGCGGACACGCCCAGATGGTGATTGATGGCGGTGCCGTCGGAGCGGTGCAGGCGGTGCTCACCGCTGACCAGCGTGCCGGCGTTGTTGGTTTTCGCCGCCGGCTCGCACAGGGCCGGCCGGCCCTCGGCGCAGGGTTCGCAGTGGCCGCAGCTGGGCACGAACACGGCGACTACATGGTCCCCGGGTTCCAGGTCACGGACGCCGTTGCCCACTTCCTTCACCACCCCGGCCGCCTCGTGGCCCAGGGCCATGGGCACCGGCCGTGGACGGTTGCCGTCGATCACCGACAGGTCCGAGTGGCACAGGCCGGCGGCCCTGATCCGGACCAGCACCTCATTGTCGCCGGGCGGGTCCAGTTCCAGCTCTTCGATTACCAGAGGCTTTGTTGCCGTGTAGGGGCGCTCGGCGCCGATGGCCTGCAGTACTGCGGCTCGGATCTTCATGGTTGTGCTCCTTGTTCTGGTCGGTCAGTAATCCGCAAGACCCGATAATTCTGACGTATCCCTGCGGCCTTGTGAAACTGCGCCCCGCTCGATACGCCAGGTGGCGTCCACCAGGTCGGCGGAATGGGTGTCGTCGGATTCGGCAATCAGCACGGTCAGGCCTTCACCCCGCAGGTCGGCAATAACTGACGACAGCCGTCGCGCCAGCACCGGCGCCACCCCCTCGAAGGGCTCATCCAGCAGGATCATCTCCCGGCCCGGAATCAGTGCCCGGCCCAGGGCCACCAGCTTCTGCTGGCCACCGGACAGCTGCAGGGCCTTGCGCTCCCCGAAGTCGGCGATTTCCGGCATCAGTGAATAGACCCACTCCAGCCGCTGTTCGCCATCCCGGATGCCGTTGGCCCAGGCGGGCATCAGCATGTTTTCGGTAACGGTCAGTTCCGGGATCAGGCGCCGGTCTTCCGGCATATAGCTGATGCCCCTGTCACCCCGGCGGTGGGCAGGTAACCGGGTGATGTCCGCGCCCTTGAAGGTGATGATGCCGCGGTCGGCGGACAGCAGGCCCATGATGGCCCGGATCAGGGTGGTCTTGCCGGCACCGTTGGGGCCGATCAGACCCGCCATCCTGCCGGTGGGAATGGTCAGGTTGACGTCGCGGAGGATGGCGATACCTTCAATGGAGACATCGAGATGGGTAAGGTCAAGACTCATATCAGGCGTCTCCTTCGGCTTCGGTGGGCTTGATCTGCTTGCCGGTGACCAGTTCCTGGACCTTCTCGTCCGCCAGTACCGCCTCGGCCGGGCCGTCCTTGATCACCACACCATTGGCGAATGCCAGCACCCGGGTCACATAGCGCCGCACGATCTCCATATCGTGCTCGACAAAGAGCACTGTCAGTCCACGGGCCCGGACCGCTTCCATTACGGTGTCCATCAGGGTGTATTTCTCTTCCATACTGACGCCGCTGGTGGGTTCGTCCAGCAGCAGCATCTTCGGATTTCCGAGCATGGCGATGGCAATGTCCAGCAGTTTGCGGGCGCCCTGGGGCATGGCGGTCACCATCTCGTTTCGGTACTGGCTGATGTTCATCTGTGCCAGTATGTCCTCCGCCGCCTTCAGGCGTTCGGGGGTGCGCACCGGGCGCAGCATCTGGAACTGCTTGTGCTCCGCCGCCGCCAGGGCAATGGCCAGGTTGTCGATCACCGGGAGCTCCAGGAACAGCTGGGGTATCTGGAACGACCGGGTCAGGCCCCGGCGCATCAGCTTGCGGGGCCCCAGCCCCCGGATGGGCTCGCCGCCAAAGGTGATGGAGCCCTTCGAAGGTGGCAGATAGCCGGTGACCATATTGATAAAGGTGGTCTTGCCGGCACCATTGGCGCCGATCACCCCGACAATCTCCCCTTCGCTGACCGTCACGTTGATGTCGTCGGCGGCGGTCACCGCACCAAAATAGCGGGACAGCCCCTCGGTTTTCAGAATCTCGGTCATGAGGTGGCCCTTCTGCGGCGGGTGAACAGACTCCAGATCCCTTTCGGCAGGAACAGGATGATCAGCAGCAGCACGATGCCGAGGATCATCTGCCAGGCATTGGGGGCCAGCTCGACGGCGTAGGTGCGCACCAGGGTGAAGATCAGTGCGGCAATGAACGGTGCCGCCACATGGCCGGTGCCGCCAAGAATGGCGATGAACACAAACTCCCCGGAGATGGTCCAGTAAGCCATGGTCGGATCGACGTGGCCTGCCGCCAGCGCCGTCATGGAGCCGCCCACCGAGCCGATGGCGGCAGCCAGCACGTAGTTGATGTACAGCACCTGCTGGCGGGAGACCCCCATGTACTCCACCCGAACTTCGTTCTCGCGGATGGCTTCGCAGGCCAGGCCCATGCTCGACCGGAAGTAGCGGTTGAGGAACAGCGCCACGGCCAGCCCCAGCACAATCGCCAGCATCAGGGTGGTGGTGCTGCCTTCGCCACCCTTGGGGTCGATCCACAGCAGCGTCCAGTCCTTGATGCCAAAGCCGTCGGTACTGCCCAGGCCGTGGCTCTTGACCAGTACCCCGTAGAGGATCATGGAGAAGGCCAGCGACAGCATGGCGAAGAAGATCTCCCGGTAACGGGTCATCAGCAGGCCCAGCACCATGGCGACGGCGACGGTGACCACCACCCCCAGGCCGATCAGCGCCAGGGCGTCGGTAATGCCCAGGAAGCGCGCGCCCAGGCCCACGGCATAGCCCCCCAGGCAGTAGAACAGCCCCTGGCCGAAGGACACCAGCCCGGCTCGCATCAGCATGACCACACCCATCACCACCAGCGCGGTGGAAATGGCCAGGGTCAGGGTAAAGACCAGCCAGTTGGGGCTGAACTGGGCGACCACGGCGACGGCGATGGCAGCGCCGATCAGTGACAGTTCGGTTCTGTCGAGCTTCATCATATTTTCCTCGCTACGGCCTGGCCGAACAGGCCATTGGGCCGGAATATCAGCACCGCGGCCATCACCGCGTAGATAATGAACAGCTCCAGCTGGGGCATGGTGTGAATCGACGTGGCCCTGGCCAGACCCACGATAATGGCGCCGATAGCCGCGCCGGTGATACTGCCCAGCCCGCCGGTTACCACCACCGCAAAGGCCAGCACGATCACCTCGATGCCAATGCCCGGCACCACTGAGATGATCGGCGCGGTGATGCCGCCAGCGATGGCCCCGAGGGTGGCGCCGATCATGAAGGTGATGGTGAACATGCGGCCCACATTCACGCCCATGGCCATGGACACTTCCCGGTCATGGATGATGGACCGCAGGATCTTGCCGGTGCGGGTGCGCTCCAGCCAGAACCAGAGGCCGGCGCCAAGCACGACGGACACCGCCAGCACCATCAGGTCATAGCGGGACACGGTGAGCACATCAATGTCGATCCGCCCCATGGCGGCGTAAGGCTGGTAGGCAAAATAAGGGGTGGTGCCCCAGACCAGTTTCATCACGTCTTCGAGAATCAGCAGTACGGCGAAGGTGATGATCAGCATCAGAATTTCGTCGCGGCCGTACATCAGTCGCAGCAGGCCCCGCTCGATGGCCAGCCCGGTAAGGGCGCCAATGGCGACGGCGCACACCGCCATAATGGCGAAGGCCATCCACAGCTGGTCGCCTCCGTCGGCGTAGTACCAGCCCAGGGCCGAGGCGGCGGCGTAGGCGCCCAGGGCATAAAGGCTGCCATGAGCCATGTTGAGAATGCGCATCACGCCGTAGATAACGGTGAGGCCGGCTGCCACCAGAAACAGCCAGGACGCGTAGATCAGCCCGTCAATCAGTATCGCCCAGACGGTCAGCATCAGGGGTTACTCCTGTTGGTAAACGCACCGGCGGCGCCCGGCGCCACCGGTGACAGGTTCAGTGGGTGGGTCAGTCGCACTTGGCGTCGGGGAAGCCTTCCCTGATCCAGTCCTGGGCGTTGTAGCCGTCGGGCGCGGAAACACACTCCCCCGGGTAAGACTTGAT
>JBMCIH010000034.1:0-10093 GCA_048617055.1 Marinobacter sp.
TTCCGCCCCGGGTTTCGGACGATCCCGGTACGGTCACCGAAGAGGAAAAGGGGGTTGCCGCGGCGGTACCCAGTGCCGGCTCCAGGCGTTCCTCCGTGCAGGTGGAAGGTGACATCAAGCATCAGTCGTTCCTGAACGAAGGCTTTACCTTCGACACCTTTGTGGAGGGTAAGTCCAACCAGCTGGCCCGGGCCGCGTCCATGCAGGTGGCGGAGAATCCCGGTGGGGCCTATAACCCCCTGTTCCTCTATGGCGGCGTGGGCCTGGGCAAGACCCACCTGATGCATGCCATCGGCAACGAGATTGTGCGGCGCAACCCGGGCGCCAAGGTGGCCTACCTGCGCTCGGAACGGTTCGTGGCGGACATGGTCAAGGCGCTGCAGCTGAATGCCATCAACGAGTTCAAGCGCTACTACCGCTCGGTGGATGCGCTGCTGATTGACGACATCCAGTTTTTTGCCCGCAAGGAAAGGTCCCAGGAAGAGTTTTTCCATACCTTCAATGCCTTGCTGGAGGGGGGGCAGCAGGTTATCGTTACCTGTGACCGTTTCCCCAAGGAAATAACCGACATGGAGGAGCGCCTGAAATCCCGGTTTGGATGGGGCCTGACGGTGATGGTGGAGCCGCCGGAGCTGGAAACCCGGGTCGCCATCCTGATGAAGAAGGCAGAACAGGCGAAAGTCCGGTTGAGCAGCGAGGCGGCCTTCTTTATCGCCCAGAAAATCCGCTCCAACGTGCGGGAGCTCGAAGGCGCCTTGCGGCTGGTGATTGCCAATGCCCATTTTACCGGCTCGGAGATTACGCCACCCTTTATCCGCGAAAGCCTTAAGGACCTGCTGGCACTGCACGAGAAACAGGTCAGCATCGACAATATTCAGCGTACGGTGGCGGAGTACTACAAGATCAAGGTGGCGGATCTGCTGTCGAAACGCCGGACACGCACCGTTACCCGGCCGCGGCAGGTGGCCATGGCCCTGTCGAAAGAACTGACCAACCACAGCCTGCCGGAAATCGGCGATGCCTTCGGGGGGCGGGACCACACCACGGTGCTGCACGCCTGCAAGAAGATTGTGGAGTTACAGGAGAGTGACCCGGGCATCCGGGAGGACTATCAGAATTTCATGCGTCTGCTGACCAGCTGACGCGGAGCCTTTGATCAGACTACAGCCACAGGAACGTTGAGTGACATGAAACTGACCATCAGTCGAGAAGCCCTGCTCACGCCACTTCAGTCCATTGCCGGGGTGGTGGAGCGCAAGCAGACCATGCCTGTATTGTCCAACGTCCTGCTGGTGGCCGAGGATAACCATCTGACTCTGACCGGTACCAATATGGAGGTTGAGCTGGTGGCCCGGGTAGCGCCGGTGCATGTCGACCAGTCCGGCGCCATTACGGTACCCGCCCGCAAGCTGGCGGATATCTGCCGGGCGCTGGGGGATGAAGCGCCGATAGAGCTTGCCCTGGAGGGCGACCGGCTGCATCTGCGCTGCGGTGCCAGTCACTTCACCCTGTCGACCCTGCCGGCCCAGCACTTCCCCAATGTGGAAGACGAGGAGGCGAGTATACGGCTGGAGGTTCCGCAGAAAGAGCTGGGCCGCATGCTCGAGTCCACCGCCTTTGCCATGGCGCAGCAGGATGTCCGTTATTACCTCAACGGCCTGCTGCTTGAGGTGGCGCCGGAGTCTCTGCGCACGGTGGCAACGGATGGGCACCGGCTGGCGATGGCGCACTTTGACATGGCCACGGGCGTGAATGAGGAGCGCCAGGTGATCGTGCCCCGCAAGGGCGTACTGGAACTGGCGAGGCTGCTGGATGATGTGGAGACACCGGCCACGCTGGTGATCGGGGACAATCACCTGCGGGTAACGGTAGGGTCCTATACATTTACCTCCAAGCTCATTGAGGGCAAGTTCCCGGACTACAACCGGGTGATCCCCCGGGGCGGCGACAAGGTGGTGCTGGCGGACCGATCCACCATGAAGAACACGCTGCAGCGGGCGGGTATCCTCTCCCACGAAAATATTCGTGGTGTACGGCTGCATCTGGCTCCCGGCAAGCTGGAAGTGTTCGCCAACAACCCGGATCAGGAACAGGCGGAAGATGCCCTCGCCGTGGAATATCAGGGGGAACCGCTGCAGATCGGCTTCAATGTAGGCTATCTTGTGGATGTCATGAACGCCCTGGATGATGACCAGGTGCGTATCACCCTGTCCAACCCGAACAGCAGTGCACTGATCGAGTCTGATACAGACAGCCGCAGTCTCTATGTGGTCATGCCCATGAGGCTGTAGGCCTGGCAAAGGCAGACTGTAAACGGAGACGGGTTTCCGGCTAGAGACGGGGCCTGTCATAAAGGAGAAGATGGCGATGGCAAGGGTAACAGTCAGTCAGGGGCTCCATGGTGCGCTGCGTATCGGCCAGACCGCAAGGGTCCTGGGCCGTACCGGACTGGGCTGGCTGAAGGGGCACCGTCCCCCGGCGCCGCGGCTGTTGAGGGAGACCTTCGAGTCCCTGGGCGCCACCTATATCAAGCTGGGACAGTTCATCGCCAGCTCCCCGACCTTTTTCCCCCGGGAGTATGTTGATGAGTTCCAGGGGTGTCTCGATCGCACACCCAGTATTCCCTTCTCCGCCATCCGCCGGATTCTGCGGGAGGAACTGGGGCGTCCCCTGGAAGAGGTGTACGAGTATATCGAGCCGGTGGCACTGGCCTCGGCCTCCATCGCCCAGGTGCACGCGGCGACCCTGGTCACCGGCGAAAAGGTGGTGATCAAGGTGCAGAAGCCGGGGGTGGAAACGGTTCTGCTGACGGACCTCAACTTTCTGTACCTCTGTTCCCGACTGGTGGAAACCCTGGCGCCGAAACTGTCCTGGACCTCCCTGTCCGGCATTGTCGAGGAAATCCAGCAGACCATGATGGAGGAATGCGATTTCATTCAGGAAGCGAACAACCTGGATACCTTCCGGCACTTTCTGCAGAACACCCATAACGAGGATGTGGTGGTGCCCCGGGTCTACCATGACTGCAGTACCCGAAGGGTTCTGACCATGGAGCGGTTCTATGGTGTGCCCCTGACCGATCTAGAAACCATCCGACGGGTCACCAATGACCCTGAACGAACCCTGATTACCGCCATGAATACCTGGTTTGCCAGCCTGACCCAGTGCGAGTTTTTTCACGCCGATGTGCATGCGGGTAATCTGATGGTGCTGGATGATGGCCGTATCGGGTTTATCGATTTTGGTATTGTCGGCCGGATCCGCCCGCAGACCTGGCAGGCGGTGTCCGATTTTATTGCGGCGGTCATGGCTGGTAATTTTGACGGCATGGCCGACGCCATGATCCGTATCGGAATAACCCGGGAGTCAGTGGAGGCCTCTGCCCTTGCCCGGGACCTGCGCCAGCTTTACCGCAATATGGACCGTATGGTCCCGGAGGACGCAGCCAGCCAGCTGGATGCTGAGGAAGCGGATGATGAGGTGAACAATATCCTCATGGAGGTGGTCCGCATCGGTGAGGACCATGGTCTGCACTTTCCCCGTGAGTTTGCGCTGCTGCTCAAACAGTTCCTCTATTTTGACCGTTACGTTCATATCCTGGCGCCGGAAATGGACGTGTTTATGGACGATCGACTGACCATGTTGCACTGATGGCGCTACTGTCTCTTCAGACTGAGCATTTTCGTAACCTCTCCACCGGCACCCTGACCTTCTCTCCCCGGGTTAATCTTATCTATGGTGCCAACGGCAGCGGCAAGACCAGCGTGCTGGAGGCGATCGGCTACCTTGGCCTTGGGCGTTCCTTTCGTCAGAACCGGCATCAGGTTGTCTGCCAGCAAGGTCACCAGCGGTTTGTGGTGTTTGGCCAGGTTACCCGGGGCGCTGTCGGTTCCGGTGGCGGGCCGGGCAATGTCTCTGTCTCAAGGCTCGGCTTTGCACGGGATGTCCAGAGCCGGGAGACCCGTCTCAGGGTGGACGGCGAGAACGTTCACAGTCTTTCGGTGCTGGCTTCGCTCTTTCCCGTTTCGGTGATTGATCCGGGTGTCTTCGACATCGTGGCCGGAGGGCCCGGTAAGCGCCGGCAGTTTCTCGACTGGCTGGTGTTCCACGTGGAACCTTCCTTCGGAGCACTGTGGCAACAATGCCAGCGAACCATTACACAGCGGAATCAGATCCTCAGAAGTGGTAGAATAGACGATTACCAGTTAAAGGTCTGGGACCGGCAGTTTGTGGATCTTGCGCAGCGAGTTGACGAGCTGAGACAGACCGTGTTTGCCGGGTTTGAGTCCCGCCTGCGGCAGATTCTGCACGAGGTGCACGACGACTGGGCGGACGCCCTGAAGGTGGACTACAGCGCCGGCTGGGACCGGAAGAAGGGCCTTGCTGCGAGCCTTGAGGAGCACCGGGAACAGGAGCGAAAGGTCGGGCATACCATTTATGGTCCCAACCGGGCGGATCTGCGCCTCCGTTACCAGGGCCGGTCTGTGGCAGAACTGTTCTCCCGCGGCCAGCAGAAAACCCTGGTTATTCTGATGAAACTCACCCAGGGCGAGGTGCTTGCAGAACGAGGCAAGCAGGTCACATTCCTGCTTGACGATATCAATGCTGAACTGGATCAGGACCATCGGCGTTTGCTGGCCGAACGGCTGACCCGGCTTGGCAGCCAGGTCTTTATGACCACGATTGAAAAACCGGACCCCTCACAATTGTGGGAGGTGCTTCCGCCTGATTACAAGATGTTCCACGTGGAACATGGGCGGCTAACGGAAGAACAAACCAGCGCTTCAGGAGCGTCCGAATGAGCGAAAACAGCTACAACTCCTCCAGTATCAAGGTTCTCAAAGGCCTGGATGCCGTGCGTAAGCGTCCCGGCATGTACATCGGTGATACGGACGATGGCACCGGACTTCACCACATGGTCTTTGAACTGGTGGACAACTCCATCGATGAGGCGCTGGCAGGCTACTGCTCCGAGATCGGGGTGGTCATTCATGCTGACGAGTCTGTGACGGTAAGGGATAACGGCCGCGGCATTCCGGTGGATATCCATGAAGAGGAGGGCGTCTCTGCGGCGGAAGTCATCATGACCGTCCTTCACGCCGGCGGCAAATTCGACGACAACTCCTACAAAGTCTCCGGCGGCCTTCATGGCGTCGGGGTTTCGGTGGTCAACGCCCTTTCCTCCACCCTCAAGCTGACCATCCGCCGGGACAACAAGGTTTACGAGCAGACCTACAGCCACGGTGTACCCAGTGGGCCCCTGTCGGTGGTGGGCGATACCGATCGCAGCGGCACGGAGGTCCACTTCGTCCCTTCCCCGGACACCTTCACCGGCATCGAGTTTCACTACGACATCCTGGCCAAACGCCTGCGGGAGCTGGCTTTCCTCAATTCCGGCGTGCGCATCCGGCTGAAGGATGAGCGTAGCGGCAAGGAGGAGGTGTTCGAGTATGAAGGCGGTCTGCGGGCATTCGTGGAGCACCTAAACCAGAACAAGACACCGCTGAACCGGGTGTTCCATTTCAACCGCGAGCGAGACGATGGCATTGTGGTGGAAGTTGCCATGCAGTGGAACGATGCCTTCCAGGAAAATATCTACTGTTTTACCAACAATATTCCCCAGCGGGATGGCGGTACCCACCTGGCAGGCTTCAGGGCGGCCCTGACCCGGTCGCTGAACAACTACATCGAGCAGGAAGGGCTGGGCAAAAAGACCAAGGTGACCACATCCGGCGACGACGCCCGCGAAGGGCTGACAGCCATCGTCAGCGTCAAGGTCCCCGACCCGAAGTTTTCGTCCCAGACCAAGGACAAGCTGGTTTCCTCGGAAGTAAAGACGGCGGTTGAGCAGGAACTTTACCAGAGTTTCTCGGACTATCTGCAGGAACAACCGAACGAAGCCAAGGCCGTGGTCAACAAGATGATTGAAGCGGCCCGGGCACGGGAGGCTGCACGCAAGGCCCGGGACATGACCCGGCGTAAGGGAGCCCTCGACATTGCGGGCCTGCCCGGCAAGCTCGCCGACTGCCAGGAAAAGGACCCCGCGCTGTCCGAACTGTTCATTGTGGAGGGTGACTCGGCGGGGGGGTCTGCCAAGCAGGGCCGGGAACGCCGCACCCAGGCGATCCTGCCCCTCAAGGGCAAGATTCTGAACGTGGAAAAGGCCCGTTTCGACAAGATGCTCTCGTCCGCGGAGGTGGGCACCCTGATTACCGCCCTGGGTTGCGGTATTGGCCGGGAGGAGTTCGATCCCGACAAACTGCGCTACCACTCGATCATTATTATGACCGACGCCGATGTGGACGGCTCCCACATACGTACCCTGCTGCTGACTTTCCTGTTCCGGCAGATGCGGGAAATCATCGAGCGCGGCCACGTGTTCATCGCCATGCCGCCCCTGTACAAGGTCAAGCGTGGCAAGCAGGAACAATACCTCAAAGACGAAAAGGCCAAGGAAGCCTACCTGACCCAGACGGCACTGGAGAACGCCCAGCTGTATGTAAACCCGGAGGCTCCGGCCATCAAGGAATCCGCACTGGAAACCATGGTCAAGGATTACCAGGCAGTCATGGCCATGATCGAGCGGCTTTCACGGGCCTACCCGGAAATGGTGCTCAGGCAGATGGTCTATAACACCACCCTGGCGCCCCAGGACCTTCAGTCGGAGGAAGCGGTTACCCGCTGGGTGGGCCGGCTGGGCGAAGGCCTGGACCTGGATACCCGCACCGGTACCAAGTACACCTTCTCGGTGCAGCGTGATACCGAACGGAACCTGTTCCTGCCCAAGGTCACCATCTATGTGCACGGCATTCCCTACACCCATGTGTTCAACCACGATTTCTTCGAGTCGTCGTCCTACCGGGCCATTGCGCGCCTGGGCGAGACTCTGGACGGGCTGATCGAAGAAGGCGCCTACGTGCAGCGTGGGGAGCGAAAGCAGGCGGTACTGAGCTTCGAAGGGGCCCTGGACTGGCTGATGAAGGAAGCCCAGCGCGGTCTGAACATCCAGCGCTACAAGGGCCTGGGCGAGATGAACCCGGAACAGCTGTGGGAAACCACCATGGATCCGGAAACCCGCCGCATGATGAAAGTGACCATCGAGGACGCCATAGCCGCGGACCAGATCTTCACCACACTGATGGGGGACGATGTGGAGCCCCGCCGGGACTTCATCCAGACCAACGCACTGGAAGTGACCAATCTTGATGTGTAGTTAAAAGCTGCATAAAAAAGCCCCGACAGTTGTCTGCTGCCGGGGCTTTTTTATGCGCGCCAGGGCACCGGATTCAGGTCGCTGAGCGGGCTTCCCGCATCGCCTGGCGTGCCGGGGCCGAGCTGGCCGTCGCCGGCAGCAGATAGGATTGCAGCAGATCACGGATCTGATTGGCGTAGGTTTCCACGGAAACCCCCTGCTCCCGGTACTTGCGACGTTTGAGGTACCAGTCCTGCATCATGGCCTTGATCAGGGAGGACAGCAGTCGGGCGTTGATGTCGGCAAACACACCCTGCTCAATGCCTTCCGAAATGATGTTGCAGAAGATGGTTTCAATCTCCCGCTCCGTTGCAACGGCATTCTGCTTTTCCACCGGCGGCAGGCTCTTGGCCTCCATATAGGAAAAGTAAAACCAGGGCCGGATCAGTTCACTGAGAAAGACATGGGCCCGGATCGCCTGGGACAGCTTCTCCACCGGGTCATCAATGTCCGAGATATAGTGCAGCACTGTGCGGCGGGTCAGCTTGAAGCCGTGGCTCTGGATCAGATGGATGAGGTCGTCCTTGTTACGGATATAGGCGTACAACCCCCCCATGCTCAGCCCGGAATCCGAGCACAGGTCCCTCAGGGTCATGGCATGAAACCCTTTGGAATTCGCCAGCCGCAGGGTGGAGTCGATAATTCTGGCAAGGTTCCTGGTCGCCGTATTTTCCTTCTTTATACGGATCCTGTCAGTGTTTTCCCGGTACAGTTCCCTGCAAATCTCTTCTTTGGAGAGACTCAGTTCAGCCTTGAATGTCTCGAAATCCTGGATCATGGTGTGCTTGCCTGCCTTCGAAGTACGCAGTATATGACACGGGGCCGGACCCTGCCGAGCCGGAGTGCTCCCCTTGAAGCTCAGTCCTTCTTCCTTACCTGCCCTCCGGCAGATGGCGAGATCACCTCTTCCAGTGTATGCCCGGTTAGCCGGCGGATGGTACGCCACAGGTAAAAGAAGATGCCGATCATCATCAACATGGAGGGGATGGCTATCACGGGGTAGCTCACCAGGGTCATGCGCCCGAGCTCCTCATTGAACGCCTGTGTGCCGGAGGGGCTGGTGACAATCCAGCGCGCCAGCACGTAGTTCATGATGGCCGAAAACAGAAAGGTACCGGCGAAGAAGTAGCTGGCCTTCATCAGCCGGTTCTCAAATTCATCCTCGCAACCCCGTTCCTGCAGCGACTGCTGGATCTTGTCCACATCCAGCACGTTGGGGTTGTACAGCAGGGTACGCACCAGCGGGTATTTGGTGCGGGTGGAGATCAGCACCGCCAGCCCGATAGCCAGGGGCACCGCAGCCTCTTTCACCGCCAGCCATTGGGCGTCGATGGCCATCAGGCCTATGCCCCCGGTCAGGCCCACACTGATCACGCCCAGTACCGCAATGAAGTTCTTCTTGCGATAGCGAATCAGCTCAAACAGCCCCCAGCCGAGGGGAAACGCCAGGCCGATCAAAAGCGCCCAGACGTTACCCAGGTGCTCCTCACCACTGAACTTCATCAGGATGACGGAAGGAATGATGATGCTGACCAGCAGATCCACCCAGGGGCGGGGCTTATGGTCAGGAACTTGCGGGGACTGATCGGTCATGAAACTGAAGCCTGTGGTGCCTTTGGACGAACGCCGATGATAACACGAGCCATCAGCGAGGATTGCGACAGACGTGGAAAACCACTATCGACCTCAATCGGGGCGCCCTGCCACGTCCTAGTGCATGCAGCCAGTCACGCCAAGTGAAGGTTGCGTCTGAAGATGTCATTCCCCTTTGAGGGGGCTCATTAATATAATGAAAGTCATAGGTTTGTTGGATAACGACCGGACCGGGAAATCACTGGCTTATGGATTGCATGCACTTGGCAAAGCTTAGTCACCCAGGAGCATGCAGAATGAATCGTCGTAACTTCCTCAAGGGCGTCACCTCGCTGACCGTGGGCGCCAGTGTCATGCCGCTGTTCAGGATATTGCCGGCCGCGGCGGCCAGTCAGGAAACCGCCGTGGTGGTCATCGGCGGCACCATCAACAGCCTCGATATTCACCGCAGTGGCACCAACCGGGACAGCTACCAGGTGGCGATCAACTGCTACGATCGCCTGGTGTCTTTTGGCACCAAGGAAATGCCGGACGGTTCCCTGAGCTACGACTTCGACAATGTCCAGCCGGAACTGGCCGAATCCTGGGAGATCAGCGACGACGGCAAGGTGATGACCTTCACCATCCGCGAAGGCGCCACCTTCTGGGACGGCAAGCCGGTCACCGCTCACGATGTGAAATGGTCACTGGACCGGGCGGTGTCCCTGGGAGGCTTCCCCACCGTACAGATGAAGGCAGGTCGGCTGGAGTCACCGGACCAGTTCGAGGCTGTGGACGACCGCACCTTCCGCATCACCCTGCCGTTCCCGTCCAAGCTGGCGCTGCCGGACCTGGCTACGCCGATCCCTATCGTTATCAATTCGGAAGTGGCCAAGGCCAACGCCACTGACGACGATCCCTGGGCCACCGAATACCTCCATCGCAATCCCGCCGGGTCCGGCGCCTACAAGGTGGCCCGGTGGGAATCCGGCCAGCAGCTTGTCTACGAGCGCAACGACGACTGGATGGGTGGAAAGGTCCCCGGCTACCAGCGGGTGATCATCCGCGAGGTGCCATCCCAGTCCACCCGCCGGGCGCTGATTGAGCGGGGCAATGTCACTGCGTCTCACAACATTCCCAACAAGGATGCAAGGGAGCTGGCGGACAAGCCCGGGGTGAAGGTGGTGAGCACGCCCATCGAGAACTGTATCTATTCCCTGTGCACCAACCTGGACTTCGAGCCGTTCAGGGACAGGCGGGTGCGCCAGG